>NZ_JMCB01000018.1 GCF_000737315.1 Hyalangium minutum | reverse complement strand
GCTGGGGCGGCGCGAGGAGGCCCTGGCGGCCACGCAGGAGGCGGTGGAATTCTACCGCGCCCTGGCTCAGCGCAACCCGGATGCCTTCCAGCCCGCCTTGGCCATGAGCCTCAACAACCTGGGCACTAGGTTGAGCGAGCTGGGGCGGCGCGAGGAGGCCCTGGCGGCCACGCAGGAGGCGGTGGTCCTCCGACGCGCCCTGGCTCAGCGCAACCCGGATGCCTTCCAGCCCGACTTGGCTGGCTGCCTCAACAACCTGGGCACCAGGTTGAGCGAGCTGGGGCGGCGCGAGGAGGCCCTGGCGGCCACGCAGGAGGCGGTGGAATTCTACCGCGCCCTGGCTCAGCGCAACCCGGATGCCTTCCAGCCCGACTTGGCCATGAGCCTCAACAACCTGGGCACTAGGTTGAGCGAGCTGGGGCGGCGCGAGGAGGCCCTGGCGGCCACGCAGGAGGCGGTGGTCCTCCGACGCGCCCTGGCTCAGCGCAACCCGGATGCCTTCCAGCCCGACTTGGCCATGAGCCTCAACAACCTGGGCGTCAGGTTGAGCGAGCTGGGACGGCGCGAGGAGGCCCTGGCGGCCACGCAGGAGGCGGTGGAACTCTACCGCGCCCTGGCTCAGCGCAACCCGGATGCCTTCCAGCCCGACTTGGCTGGCTGCCTCAACAACCTGGGCGCCATGTTGAGCGGGCTGGGGCGGCGCGAGGAGGCCCTGGCGGCCACGCAGGAGGCGGTGGTCCTCCGACGCGCCCTGGCTCAGCGCAACCCGGATGCCTTCCAGCCCGACTTGGCTCGCTGCCTCAACAACCTGGGCACCAGGTTGAGCGAGCTGGGGCGGCGCGAGGAGGCCCTGGCGGCCACGCAGGAGGCCTTCGACCTGATCTGGCCCTTGTTCAAGCGCTTCCCTCCAGCTTTGCGGAACAACACTGCGATCATGATCAGAAATCTGCAGCAAAACCATGAAGCGCTCCAGCGCCCTCTTCATCCCGAACTTGAGGGGCGCATCGAAGAATTCAGGCGCCTCGCGGGCATCAACTGACAACTCGGGCAACCGTGTGGTGACCCTGGCCCTACCTTTGAGGTAGGATGATCCTCACCCTATGTCCCGTGAAGACGCTCCCCAGTTCCACCCGGCCCTCCTTGCTCCTGGCTCCCTCGTAGGCCCCTGGCGTGTGCTCGACTGGGTCAGCCGGGGCGTCAACGGCGCTGTCTACCGTGTCGTCCGCATCGGCCAGGAGCATGTGCCTCCCGCTGCCCTCAAGCTCGCACTCCTTCCGGACGATCCTCGCTTCCAGCGCGAGCGCGAGCTGCTCTCCCGCTGCCTCCATCCCCACATTCCTCGCCTCCTGGACTCCGGCTTCTGGCTCAGCCCCAGCGGCGCTCGGTATCCCTTCGTCACCATGGAGTGGGTGGACGGCGTGCCCCTCTATGACTGGGCTCGCATGTTCCGCCCCTCGGCCGCACAGCAGCTGCGGCTGCTCTCCCAGGCGGCCCTCGCCCTCCAGTACCTCCACGCCCAGGATGCACTCCACCGCGACTTGAAGGGCGCCAACCTTCTCGTGCGCCGCTCCGACAGCCGCTTGTTCGTCACCGACTTCGGCTCCAGCATCTACCCGGACGCAGCCTCGCTCACTCCACAGCAGTTGCCTCCGGGCACTCCCGCCTACCGCTCCCCCGAGGCCTGGCTCTTCATCCAGCGCCACCGCCTCTCCTCAGAGCGCTATCGCCCCGGCCCCGCCGATGACGTGTTCGCCCTGGGCGTCACCGCCTGCGTGCTCGCCACCGGCAAGTACCCGGACATGGGAGACCTCAAGAAGGATGCCCAGGGCTCCTGGTACCTGGAGGCGCTGCGGCTGCCGCGCGCCTTGTCCTCGGCCCGGGTGCCTGCGCCGCAGCGCGAGATGATTCTGCAGATGCTCGCCATTCGCCCCGAGGAGCGCATCAGCGCCGCGGATCTGCCCCCCGCGCTGGAGCGCGCCGCCGATTCGCTTGGCTCGTGCTCCTCGGACGCCTCCGCCGACCCGTCCGCCCTGCCTGGGCAACGCTCGCGCCGCTTCCCCTGGATCAGCGCCTCCGCCTTGGGTGCGTTCCTCGCTCGGGCGGTGGGAGTGTCCCTGTTGCTCCTGCTGGGCGTTCGCGATGGCGCTCGGCCTGCTCCAGACGCCGAGCCCCTCGCCACGTGCACGAGCCCGTTCCAGGGACAGCCCACGGGTCTGGGCGAAGCGGCGGCTTCGGCCGAGCCCTCCGCTGGACCTCCGTCCACCTCCCAGTCCGTGGCCTCGGACACGCTGCCCGAGCCCTTCGAGGCCCAGGCCCAGCCTGACAAGAAGGGGCGGTGTCCCCATTCCCGGCAGGTCATCCTCAACGGGGCCTGCTGGGCGCGCACGGCTGTCAGCCGCGAGGAGTGTGATGTGCTCCAGGGAGAGATGTATCAGGGGGCCTGCTACGTGCCGGTCTTCCCACCCGGTTCCTCCAAGCGGCCCAACACCTCCGGCGCGCGAGCTCCCCGCTGAGCCGCGCCGATGTGTTTTCGGGAGCCAGGGTCGTCCGTGGGTTCCACTTGCTTCCGACCATTCGGAACCAGCGTGCGTTTGCTTCCGACTCCCCCCTTCAGGGAAGTTGCTTAAGGACGCGGTGCGCTGGGAACCGGCCTGTGTCCTGCGGGTACCCGGCTCATACTATTTCGGACCAAGCGTCATGAGTACCTCAGCAACTCTGTCCGCGTGCTGCGGGTTCTCCTGGGCCACCGTGCGGAAGCCACACTTCTCGAGGACGCGGATCGACCCGACGTTGTGGACAGCGACCCACGCATGGAGCGGACGAATCGGCTTGAGCACGAGGAACTCCGAGAGCGCCCGTGTCGCGATGCCCTTGCCCCAGTGCTCGCGACCTATCCAATAGGCGACGAGGCGCTTGCCGTCCTGTTCCCAACTGCCGATGTACCCAGCGACCAAGCCGCCAACGACGATGGTGCGGGTCACGTTCTCGGGGCGGAGAACCTTCGTGCGCCAGTGGGTCAGGAAGGCATCGCGTTCCCGCGACGGGAATGCGGCCATGCGCAGCGCGACTGCGTCCTGTTGGTGCTCGAAGAAGATCGGGAGGTCTTCATCTGTAACGTTGCGCAGGATCACCAAGAGAGCCGGTCTCCGCGAGCCGAGTGACGAGCCGACTCTAGCCCGCGTCCCACGCCGGGGTCGACCGCGTCATCCGGCAGGGCAATATTGTCTTCGTCCACATCTACGAAGATCACGCGTATTGCCGCCGTTCATACCCGGCACTGGGAGTGGCCCTGTTGCTCCTGCTGGGCGTTCGCGATGGCGCTCGGCCTGCTCCGGCCCCTGCCTACCTCACCCAGCGCGCACTGCCAGGATCCGGCTCGCTGCAGGGATGCAACTCATCTGTAAGAACGCTACCCGGCAAACAGCCGGATCTTTTGACGGCCTGGATCCCCCAACCATCGTGCTCGGTCACAGGAGCCAGGGCCGTCCGTGGGTTCCACTCAAGTGGAAGCGGCTGCTCCAGACTTCCGACTGGCAGGGTTGGTCGGAATACAGAGGCCAGAGGGCCGCTGCCAACAGGTGGCCGGAGCTAACCAGTTAGCTCCGATGAACGGGCGGTTCCCCGACGAGGGGGGGCCCGAAGGTGGCCGGAGCTAACCAGTTAGCTCCGACGAATGGGCCGCTCCCCTACGAGGATATACCCGGAGATGGCCGCACCCGCCTTGCTCAAGCCTATGCCCACCTTTTCCGACCTGTGCCTCTATCCCGACCAGCCCTCCTGGTCAGAAGTTCCGAGTCGCCGAGGTGCCCGTTACGGGGAGGCCTGGATGGAGGGCGCCGTCGTGCTGGTGAAGAAGGACGGCAAGAGGGCGCTGAAGCTATTGCCACTGCCGATCTCGCCCCGGATGATTCCGCTCTTGGTTCCATCGACCCGAAGCGTGTCACCCCCATTCGGGAAGGAGAGCTGCCCCGAGTAGATGTGAGCCGGAGGGCAGGCGCTCTCACAACCCCAGGCGCCCCATTGCACGTCTCTCACGGTCGCAAGCGTATCCGGTGCGATGTGTTTGATGTTGAGGTAGCGAGGGATGTAGTTGCTCCCCACCGTGGACCAGGACGTCTTGTGGGTGTAGCTGACGGCCACTCCCTTGTCGGTGGCTGCGATCGAGAGGGCAGGCAGGGTGTACGACGTCATGAGCCGTGTGCTCTGGGACGCCCAGAGACAGGAGCATTCCTGCGTGCGATCGATGGAGATGTCGTAGACCGTGACGGCGTGTGGCTCATCTGGCACCACGCGCGTCGAGTAGGAGAGGGTATAGCGGCAGCTCTGGGAATAGGCATGCACGGCGCCGAGGTGAGCTGCGTCCTCGGCCGGGGGCGGAGACGGCTGACACGGAGGCGGTTCATTCGGAGGCAGCTCATTCAGAGGCGGCACATCCGGAGGCAGCTCATTCAGAGGCGGCACATCCGGTTCTCTCTCTGCGATGGCCCCTCCGCAAGCGGACATGATCAGGAGACCCACAGCAACGACAACCCGTTTCACAAGATGCATGACTGAACCTCGGAGCAAAGCAGGGTTGGGCTTCACTCGCAGTATAACAGGCCAGTAATGCAACAGGGTTGCTGTTATATTCCAGCGTCTCCACCTGTGCGTGGGGTGGAAACTTCTGACTGGCAGTCGGAAGTGGACTGGGAGCGCTTGGTAACAGGTAACACGAGGGAGGGGCTACCAGTCTGGCAAGCACCCAAATGGCGCTGTCGGCGAGGCCTGCCCGCATCGGTAGCCATTGCCGCATGTACCGGGGGCCTGTGGGTCACAGGCGGGAATGCAATGGTAGACGTCACAGACTTTTCCGGTGCTGCAGAGAGGCGAGTCCTTGCCACAGCGCTCGACGCACTCGGTCCATACCTTGCCCGGATGGGCTGCCTCCCCAAACGCGATGCACCTGCGCCCCTCGGGACACGGTGACTGCTGGCAGTTGGGGCCATACACCTGGGCGCAGACCGAGGCTCCCTCATCGAACTGGACGCATGACTGGCCTTCAGGGCAACCGCGCGTTTCGCAGGTTGGCAGGCACATGGGGGCGGGGACGGTATCCGCGCAGAAAAAGCCGTCAGGGCAGTCCGTTTCTTGGCTTCCCAGACGGCACGGCCGGCCACACCAACTGTTGTTGCGGCCTCCGCACACAAGTCCGGCCGCGCACGCATGCTGTTTGTCTTCTGGAGCGGGATCGCAACCCTGACCTTCTTGCCGTATGCCGATAGGCACGCAGATGCGCACTTGCGGCCCATTTTCATAGGTCGCCAGCGCGCGGCATCCCTGTGCTTCCGGACACTGCGCATCCGTCATGCACTGGCTATCGGTGCAATATGCTTGTTTGTATCGAGCCTCATACAAGCAACCCAGTGGCGGCTCACAGTCGCCGCGCGAGCGGCACTCACGGCGGTAAGTCGTCAAGCGCATGCGCTGCTCTGCGTCGAGCATGGGGCTGATGTGCACCCCTGAAGGAGAGACCGCCGTCAATTCCGGCCTCAGGAGCACCCACAGCAAAAGCAGGAGAGGTAGAGCCAGGAGCACGGCTGCGCAGCTCAGCACAAGCGGGCGCCACTTCACTTTCTGGGGCCGCCGCACTTGAGACACGCCGGGGAATTTTCTTGGCCATTGCCGCAAAGCTCAGCACGCCGTGCCTCTGAGCAGGTCTTGATGACCATGTCCACCGTGTCTTGGTGTATGGCCTTCTAGCCATCTTACACCCCGCGCTACAGCACTCCGCGCGCCTTGATGTCCAGGTAACGGTTCACCGCCGCCAGGCTCAGCTCGTCGGGCTGCACGTCGATCATCTGCACCCCGCCCATGCTCACCTTGGCCTTGAGCAGCTCGCGGTCCATCAGCAGCTCCGAGGCCACCGCGTGCTGGAACGCCTCTTCCGGTCCGGGCGGTGGCCGGCGCAGCAGTCCCAGCAGCGCCGAGTCCTTCACCGACAGGCACAGCGGCACGTGGCGTCGCGCCAGCCGGTGCAGCGGATCGATCATCGTCGAAGCCTGCTCCTCGTCCAGGAAGTCCGTGAAGACACACAGTAGGCTCCGCCGTGTCAGCCGGAGGTTCAGCTCCTTGAAGAGCGCCAGGTAGTCCACGTACGTGAGGCTCGGCGTCGCCGAGTACAGCGCGTCCACGATCTTCCGGTACTGCCCACGGCCCGCCGCTGGCGCCAGGTACGCCTTCACCCCGTCCGCGAACACCACCAGCCCGACCCGGTCTCCATTCTTCACCGCCACGAAAGCCAGGAAGAGCGCTGCGTTCACCGCGTGGTCCAGCTTCGTCAGCCCGTCCACCTGCGCCGCCATTGAGCGCCCCGCATCCACGCAGATGAGGATGGACTGCGAGCGCTCGGACTCCATCACCCGCGTCACCGGCTTGTTCCGGCGTGCCGTGGCCTTCCAGTCCACCTCGCGTACCGAGTCTCCCTGCGCGTAGTCACGCAGGCGCGCGAACTCGCTCCCTCTGCCGTCCCGCCGCAGCTGGCGCAGGCCCAGGTTCACCAGGTCCAGCGCGGCCCCCGAGAGCAGCAGCCGGCTCGCTCCCCGCAGATCCGGGAACACCGAGGCCGCCTCGCCCACCTTGAATGCGCGCTCGTGAAACACCAGCCCCAATGGCCCCTGCACCCGCACGTGCACGTCGCCAAAGGAGAACTTGCCGCGCTTCGTCGGCGTCACCCGGTACACCCACCGCGTCTGGCTCTCCGGTGGCAGTTGCAGCGGTGCCTCCTCCGGTGTCGCGGTGAAGCCGTCCGGCACGTCGTCTCGCACGCGCACCTGCACCGCCTGGCTGGAGCGGTGGATCAGCAGCACCTCCACCCGGTTCGCCACGCCCACCGACAGCTTCGAGGGCAGCTTCCGTTGCACCTCGAGCCGCGCCCGGCGCGCCATCAGGAAGTCCACCGCCGCCAGTCCCAGCACCAGCACGTCCAGCGCGAGCACGAGCCCGCCCAGCCCCGGAGAGAAGCCCGCCGCCATCATCGGCAGCGCCAGCAGGGCGAGCAGCGCCCACAGGCGCGTGGTCGGTATCACCGGGGAACCTCGACGGACTGAACCACCTCGCGCAGTGCATCCGTGGGCGTGGCTCCGTCCAGCTCCGCCTCCGGCGACAGCAGCAGCCGGTGCTTGAGCACGGGGTTCGCCAGGAAGCGCACGTCATCCGGTGTCACGAAGCCCCGGCCTCGCAGCGCCGCCAGCGCCTTGGCCGCCATCAGCAGGTGCACCGCCGCGCGAGGCCCCGCGCCCAGACGGATGCGGCTGGAGCTGCGCGTGGCCGACACCAGCTTGCGGATGTACGAGAGCACCGGCGGCTCCACCGTCACCTCGTTCATCGCCGTCCGAGCCCCCAGCAGCCCCTCCTTCGCCACCGCCGCCCCCACGCCCGCGCGCGCCAGGTCTCCCGCGTCGAAGCCACGGTTCACCGACGCGAGGATCGCGTCCTCCTCCTCGGGCGCCGGGTAGCCCACCTCGATCTTGAACAGGAAGCGGTCGAGCTGCGCCTCTGGCAGCGGGTACGTGCCCTCGGACTCCACCGGGTTCTGCGTGGCGAACACCGTGAAGAGGGGAGAGAGCGTGATGTTGCGGCCCTCCAGCGACACGGCGCGCTCCTGCATCGCCTCCAGGAGCGCGGACTGCGTCTTCGCCGGAGCGCGGTTGATCTCGTCCGCCAGCAGCAGGTCCGTGAAGATCGGCCCTCGCACCAGCACGAAGGCCTGGGACTTCAAGTCGAAGATGCTGGTGCCCAGGATGTCCGCGGGCATCAGGTCCGGCGTGAACTGGATGCGCTTGAAGTCCGCGCTCACGCTGCGCGCCAGCGCCTTGGCCATCAGCGTCTTGGCCACGCCCGGCACGCCCTCCAGCAGCACATGGCCGCCGGCGATGAGGCCGCAGAGCATCAGCTCCAGCGCCTCGTCCTGGCCAACGACGGCCTTGCGCACCTCGCTCAACACGCCCTCGCGGATCGCATTGGCTGCCTGCACCACGTTGCCCGGCTGGGCGAAGGAAGGGGCGGGGACGGATGGAACGGTCATGACTCCTCGGCGGATGCGGTGGGCGCGTGCAATCGCCCGGTGGGATGGATGCGGTTGCGCAGCTCGGCGGCGCGCGCGGCCAGCTGCTGGAGATCCTTGTCGCTCTTCGTCTCCTCGGCGCGGCGCACGATGGCCCGCAGACCCTGGGACAGATCCTCCCGGCTGCGCGCCAGCAGCCCCTCGGCCACGGCCGGCGCGGAGGAGTGCGCGGGCAGCCCGGCGTAGATGGCCAGGTCCTGCGTCAGCCCCTTGGCAATCAGCCCGGCGGCGAACGGCTGGTGGCCGCCCTCGCGGTAGAGGCGGCTCATGGCGAAGAGGGCATCCGTGGCGCCCACGCGGACGGACTCGGGCGGTGGGCGCGGGCGGCCGAAGCGCTTGAGCGAGATGGACCACAGCCCCAGCCCGAGCAGCAGCTGCGCCACCGCGAACTGCAGGCCATAGCGCCGCGCGAAGTCGATGATCGATCGCTGGTCGGTGAAGCCGTGGTGGAACTCACTGAACTCATAGGGCCCGGGGCCCAGGGCGCGCAGGGTGCTCAGCCAGAACTGCGCGTTGTCCGCGCGTGCGAGCGCCTGGTTCATCGCCAGCTCGGGGGCGCCCACCACCAGCACCTTGCCCAGGCCCAGCGGTACCACCGCCGCCACCGGTTGCTCCAGCTGCGCGTCCTGCAGCACGGGCACCGCGTCCGAGGGAAGCTCCAGGAAGGACTGCACCTTGGCCTCCACGCGCTCCACGCCCAATGTGTACGGCGTGGACAGCGGAGGCACGAGCGTGCGCATGGGCAGCGAGGTGTCCACCTTGGACAGCTTCACCTTCATCGCGTCCAGGAGCGGGTTCTCCCGCGAGCCCCACACCACGTACACGAGCGAGTGTCCCGCCTTCACGTGTTCGATCAGCTTCTCGCGCTCGTCCTCGCTCAGCCGCTGGGCCTTGAGGAAGTTGAGGCCCTCGCTGGGCACGTCCTCGCTCGACAAGTCATCGCCGCGATCGACGGCGAGCATCGTCTCGTCCGGGTCGTCCTCGCGCGAGCCGCTCACGTCCACCGCCAGCAGCACCACCGTGGCGGAGGAGTCCTTGTCCATCACCTGGAGATCCGAGGAGCGCCGGACCACGGGCAGGCCGCTCTCCTGGAGCAGCAGGTAGAGCGCCCTCGCGCCGCCCTCCGAGGCCCGGTACGTGGACAGGACGTCCGCGAACCCGCTGCGAGAGGCCCCCTTCAGCAGGAGGTTGCCCAGCAGTGCCACGAGCACCAGTCCACCCACGACGAGCAGGGGGAAACGATCACGCACCGGGGGCCTCCAGCTGCGCGGGCGCGTTGAGCAGCGGCTGCGTGAGGGCGCGGAAGTCCTGGTAGCCCTGAGCCCCCACCGGCAGGTTGCCGTACCAGGCGAAGTCGAAGCGGCGCGTCAGCTCGCGGAAGGGCGGCAGCCAGTCCCGGCGGCCCTTGAAGTGGCGCAGGTAGTCCCAGTTGCTCAGCGTGGAGTCATAGAGGATGGCGCCCTCGCGGTGCAGCCGGGACAGCAGCGCCAGGTAGAGGCTGCGCACCGCCTCGCGGTACTCGCCCTTGGCGGCCAGCTCGTCAGCCAGGTGGGCCCAGCCCTCTGGCGGGCGGGCCAGGGCGCTCAGCTCGTCGTTCGCGAGCGCCTTCGCGTCCAGCGTGCTCACCTCGAGCTGCGCGGTCTCCTCTTTCTGCCGGCGGCCCAGGGCGCGGATGAGCACGGCCGCCAGCACCACCACCGTCAGCGCGATGCCGAGGACCACGATGACGTTGGCACCGCTCATGCCCGTCGAGGGCGCAAAGTCGGCACGCCGGGGAGGCGGCTTGCGGTCGGGATCTGGCTCGAAGAGCTTCTTGAGCATCTTCTTCAGCCAGTCCTTGAAGTCCTTCCACCAGCCGGACTCCTCGGGCGGCGCGGACTCCTCCTTCACCTGCTCCTCCTTCTCGGGAGGGGGAGGGGCCTGGGCGAACTCGGGGCGCGAGAGGATGTCCTGGGCCTTCGCGGAGGCGGCCCGCGCGTCCGGTGGGGCCTGCTCGAGTTCCGACGTCTGCCGGGCCAGCGTCAGGCCTTGCTGCAGCTTCTCTCGCGCCGCTGTGCAGTCCTCGTCCTCGTTCGCCAGTTGCTCCACGCTGCGCAGCAGGCGCTGGAGCTTGATGGCCTCCGCTTGGCTCAGCGAGTCCGTGGCCTCAAGGGACTCTTCCACGCCATCACCCTCGGCGTTGCAGCGCTCGGTCACCGCCTCCAGGCGCTGGCGAAGCTCCGAGCGCGGCACCACCTCTTCCTGGGGCTCGGTCTGGGCCCGGGCCGCCGTGCCGCCGAGCAGGACGCACAGGAAGACAAGTGCCGCGCTCCGGGCCGAGCCGGGGCTCTTCCGCGCTGGGAGCTGTTGCACCGAGGCGAGCAGATCCAGCCCTTCCTGGCGCACTCGCCCGTCCACCAGCAGAAGGGTGGAGGTGGCCGCCTTGATGGGCTCGAAGAGTGTGAAGGTGAGCGCGACGATGAAGAGCCACCAGGAAGGGTTGTCGATCGACGCGAAGCGCTCGGCGAAGGTGAGATCGATGCCCAGCAGGGTCCGGCCCAGCCAGAACAGCACGTTGATCGCCAGGTGGAGGTTGACCAGGAGCAGCGCCTGCACCAGCAGCATCATCCGCACGCCCGTGGCGCTGGCGCGCGCCGGTCCCAGCATCCGCGAGCACAGCCCATACAGCCGGAGGGGGCTGCCCTTGCCCTGCATCGTCACCGCGTAGCCGACGATGTGAGAGGACAGCAGGAAGAAGGCGAGCCCCAGCGAGAAGACGAGCGTGGCGGTGTTGAAGACGAGCAGGAAGGCCGTCGTGGCGAAGAGGCTGGGCAGTCGGCCCAGAGCGGCACGCAGGCTGGAGAGCGCAGCGGGCTCCTTCTGCCCCAAGAGCAGCTCCTGCAAGTAGTGGCAGGTGGCGCCCTGGAGCACGCCGCGGGCGAGCCAGGCGAGCGTCATCCACAGTGCGGGCAGGGCCAGCGGCTGGCGGTGAGTCGCCGCGTCGGCCAGGTGGAGCAGGGCAGCGGTGACCAGGGCCCCACCGGGCAGCGTGAGTGCCCAGACGCCCGTGGTGCGCGAGCACAGCCGCAGGGCGGCATCCAGGATGGCGACAGCGCCTCGGGGGCGCAGCTCGAGCGCGGAGACGGCCATTCAGTAACCCGCCAGCACGATGGCCAGGCGGACCCCCCCATAGACAATGCCCACGCTCAGCAGCGCGAGCACCACATTGCCGAACGACCATTCCTGGCGCTGCGCGGGGCCCTCCAGCACCTTGAGGCGCTTCTCGAGGCAGCTCGCGCAGCGGTTGATGCCCTCGAACTGCGTGGTGCACTCTCGGCAGATGACCCGCCGGCACTCGACGCAGATGCCGAGCCCCGCGCGATCCGGGTGATAGTGGCAGCGGCCCGAGCCCTGGAGCATGGCCCCAGCCTACGAAATCCCGGGCCGTCTGTCCTACCCTCTTTGGAGGCCAGGCCTGATCCAAAGTCAGGCCTCTGCGATCGCGTGAGTAGAGCCTGATGAGAGCGGGTGCACGAAGGCAATGCTGCGCCGTTCGGCCGGGCGGCCGTGCAGTGAGTTCGAGATGAGGGAGAAGGCGGAGGGGCCGGCGAACCCGTCAGGCGAGTGTGGGCAGGGGCACCTCCGCGCGACCGTGGACGAGCGCGTCGCGCAGCATCTCGCAGGCGCGAGCCCAGGCCACTGGCAGCCTGTCCTTGAGCGGCAGCCGCGCACGCCAAGCCGACACCAGGTTGTAGGCCATCACTCGCAGCCAGGCCGTCACCTCCAGCGAGGAGCGCGAGTGCAGGCATGGCTGGCGGTCGCACCTGGAAGTGCTCGCCCCATGTCTTCACCACCCGCGGCAGCAACCGACGGAACGCCGGGCTCTCGCCCTCCTTGGCGCCGATGAATTCCAGGTCCACGCAGGGGGCGGCCACCAAGTGGGTGAGCACCGCCCGCAGCGCTCCCAGGCGCCACAGCGGCGTGCCCGCTTCGTCATTGGCCACCGCCTCCAGCCCGGGCACCTGCTGCTGCTGGCTGGTCCACAGGCTCTTGCCATCGAAGGACATGACGCCCATTGGCAGCGCCACTTTCTGCAGCCCTGGCTTCTTGAGCAGCCTGCGCACCTGGGCGGCCACCGTCTGCCGCAGCCCCGCCGTCGACTGCCCGGCCAACAGCCGCCACAGCGTGGTGTCCGACACTTTCTGGGGCACCGAAAGCCGCTTGCGCACGCGCGCTCCCAAGTCCGTGGCCAAGTCCTCCATCCGCCTCAAGCTCTTCAGCCCACAGGCGAACGCTGCCACCAACAGCCCCAACAGCCCCAACAGCCCGTGGTGCTCGTACCTCTTGCCCCGCGCCTGCCGTGGGTCCTCCAACTCCGGGCTCCACTCCATCTCGGCCCAGCGCAACGCGCGCCGCCGTTGTCCTGGCACTCCACTCATGCTCCACTGCTCCCGGCTCCTGCGCCTTTTCCCTGCGGAAGCCACTTGGGGGGATGGGGCTCGCCAGCTCCATCCCGCCGCCTTCTCCCGGGGGGCGCTGTAGCTCACCTCTTTCCTACTGGGAACCGGACAGGTAAGCGGCCTCGTCGCCTACCTGAGATGACATCCAGGAGCGCGATCAGAATCCGCGACTGCTACGGACGGTATCCACCAAGACGCGCCTCCTCCTGCACAAATGCCCGACCTCGCTCACCTTCTGATCTCCGCAGCCCCTGACTTTGAATCAGGCCTGTCTTTGGAGACGAAAGCACGGAGAGGGTGTTCGGCACCACCTGTCCTGCTCCAGCGAGGATTGGAGTTGCGCCGGTTTCATGGCTCCTTCCCTTGGGGGGAGGGACTCTGCGATGCCGAAAACACGTCCCCTGTATGCACCGGAACTCCGCTAACGCATGCCTGCGTTGTTACTCCCTGGGAAACATTGTCGGCTAACGAGTTTGGTGTGTCGAGCAGAACATTTTCAAGGCAGACTTCGAGAGGCCTAGCACCCATTGTATGATGTTGAGGCTCCATCCCCATGGGTTGTATGTCAGAAGACCCTCAAGCCCCTTTTCAAAACCCTGCTAATCCTACGATGTCCCAAACGCCTGGCTTTCCCTCGGGAATGTCCTGCTCCTCCGGAGCAGCCAACACGACTATTCCCGAGGGAGCCCTAACGTTTATGACACAGTAGGACTAACTGCTTGACCAAAATCCTGCCTCATTATTTAATCGTGGCCATGACGAATCTCGGGCTCTGTTACGAAGGTATTCAAAGAATCTATCGAAATACAATTGTTCGCCATACTCGCGACGCACTTACCAAGGCGTTCCCAACAGATTTCCAGAAGAAGCTACAACAGCCCTTTCAAAAAGAGTGGGCTGGAATAAAAGCCGCTGCCGAGGAACGACGAAAGACAGGAGAAATCAGCGCCCCACTTCTAGACGAGTTCGACCTCCTTGGCGTCAATCACTTCTTCAACATCTTTGACGTTCACTTTGACGTGCTTGTGCCTTCAGTGGGCTCGCTCGACCCAAATGAGCGTAAGTTGTCAAAACGGGCTCTGCTTCAATGGATGCAAAACATCAAGGCTCTGCGAGACCCACTTTCGCACCCAGCGGAGACAGATTTCTCGTTTGAAGATGCGTTTGTCTTGCTCGATTGCGCACGCAGAGTTCTGACTCAACTTTCCTTTGAAAAGGAGGCAGAGCAGGTTGCTCATTTGAGCTCTCAATTGAGTGGGAGGCCTATCGCAAGCGAGAGCGACATCCCTCCTTCGTTGGAAGATCGACTTCCCCCGCGGGAAACAATTGTTGTTGACTTCGTAGGACGAACTATCGAACTCGATGAACTCAGAAAGTGGTTTGACGATCCACTGAGCCGCCGATGGGTGCTTGTTGGCGATGGAGGTAAGGGCAAATCTGCATTGGCTTACGCTTTTGCAGAAGAAGTGAAGAAACGCGCCCCCGCACCATTTCAAATAGTAATTTGGCTAAGTGCCAAGCTCAAGCGCTTTCAAGAAGGGCAAGTACAAAATATAGATGAGCCGGATTTCTCCAACCTCGACAGCGCGCTTTCGAAACTCCTCACCCTCTATGGGTGGCGTGAAGACGCTTCTCGTCCTTTGGAAACAAAAAGGGCTCGATGCCTTGAGCTCTTGAACTTGTTTCCCGCTTTGGTCGTGGTGGACGATATCGACAGCCTAGAGGGCGCGGGGGAAGATGCTATCGAATTCTTCACTCTATTGCTTCCTCAGACAAAATCCAAAGCGTTGTTAACTTCCCGCAGAACAATCCTGGGAACCGGCCATACGGTTACCCAAGTGACGGGGTTGAGCAAAGACGATGCTGAAGACTTTATCAAGTCTCGCTATCAAATGATGAGTCTTGACGTCAAAGAACTCACCTCGCATTCTATCGCCGATATTGTTTCTGCCACTGAGTCTTCCCCTCTGTATATGGAGGACCTCATTCGCTTGGCTGCTATCATGCCACTCCATCAGGCGATTAACGAGTGGCGCACTCGCTCTGGCGACGAAGCGAGAAAATATGCATTGGGCCGAGAGCTTGATAAGCTCTCGCCTAGGGCGCGAGAAGTGCTGATTGCAGCATGTATGGTTAAGCATGCGCCATCTTTTCTGGAGCTTCAGAGTCTCACTGGATTCGCTGATGATCTTCTTGGAAGCTCAATTGCAGAACTCCAGCGGCTCTTTTTGGTGCCTAAACCTCGAGTCATAGATGGGGAGCCCAGATATGAAGTCAATATTAATACTCGTGCATTAGTGAGAACAGTTCATGCTCGAACTGACCTCTGGCGGCGTGTTGAAGGAGCATACAAAGCGCTTTCTGGAGAGTTCCCCAAAGGAACTGGGCGCGAAGAAGTGCAGGATGCTATCCGCCAAGCGGTATTGTTGGTTAAGAGCCGAGAGCACGCGAAGGCAGAAGATCTTCTCAAAAAGGCTTTGCAGCGACGCCCCAACGACCCCACCCTGCTTGGATTCTTGGGCTGGGTATATAAAGCATGGGAACCCAGAAGAGTCACCGATGCGCGGGAGAAGTTCGAGCGCGCGTATCAACTCAAGCACCGCAATGAAGAGATGTATAAGCATTGGGTGTCGATGGAATTTGCTGAACACGAGTGGACTAAAGCTGCGGAGGCCGCAGAGAAAGGCTTAAATCTCTTGCCGGGCAATAGTTCCTTGAGATCTTTTGCAGGCCAAGCCAGAAGTCGCCTCGGCAAAGATCTAGCAGCCGGCATGCATCGCGAGCGAGCGAGAGATGAATTCCTGAAGGCGCAAGCCCATCTTGAGGGTGCGCTAGACGGCTTAAGCAAGAGCAGCCCAGAGAACATAGATCTCAGAGGATACTCCTACCGCTCACTCGCCCTCACCTACGAAGCGCTCGGTGTGAGGGTAAAGCTACCTGCCTTGATGAAGGATTGGCGCGAGGAGTTTCCAGATGATCCGATGGCCGCATCTGAATGTGAACGCCTAGCCAGGAAATTTCACCTGTAGTATAAATCACACCGTGCGCTAAATTGACTTGTAAAGAAGAGTCTTAGCGCTTGCAGAGCACTCAGTTTGCTTCGGTTGGCATAGGCTGACTGCAATGGCAGTTCTAGCCCGGATCGGTCACGCGAAGGCATGTGCCGGGCAGATCTCCATCCAATGGCGGTGTCTGTGCGCCGCGCGTGGCGAATGGACATGCGGCAGCGCCCGCAGTCATGACAGTGGCACGTACCGGTCGGCGTCGAGGTTATCAAAGAGCTGCGAGGCGTCAGGAGGGAGTTGGGACTTGGCGGAGTTGTTCGGCGATGCGAGCGAAGAGCCCCCGCCCGTCTTCAAGCGCTCCGGCACGGCGGTCGCCGGACGGATACACCTAATACTGCACTGTTAATTCTTTCGGCTCCTGAGCGGCTTTTCCCTCAGAACTCCCATGGACGACAGCGGTGCTCCCTATGTGTTTTTCGCCTTAGGATGTGCGCAGTTGGGTGACTTCATCCGGCAACAGGCGAAGGTGTCGCATCAACAGTGCCAACTGCCAACGGGTGTGGATCTCATCCTGAGCAGAGCCGCAGTAGGGACTGCGCAGGCTCACAAGTGGCGAAATTCTCAGGGCCCACCCCATGCCGCCCCTGGAGGTTCCTCAGTGCGTGCTCAGGATGAGAACCAAGCCCGTGCCAACAGCGGCTTGGTGGAAAGCAGGATTCACCATTCAGACCCGCCTTGCCTTCGAGGCACGTCTCAGGTGCTGTCGCCCAGGGCCTCGGACAGGTGCAGCATGAGGGCCTCCAGCAGCAGGCCCCGAGGGAAGTGCGTCCCCGCCCAGTTCGTGGCCAGCACGTGCCAGTGCTCCTGCAGCGGCAGGGCGACGGCCCAGTGGTCGGCTCGCATGTAGCCCAACAGCGTGCTGCCGGGCAGGAGCTGATCGTAGAAGATCAGCTGTCCGTCCCGGAGCGGATCCACGTACCGCAGCGAGTCATCCGTGAGCATCATCGCCCGCGCCACCTCTGCCTCGGGGGCAATGGTGCCCAGGGAGAAGTAGCGGATGTGGCTTGGCAGCCGGTGCCTCGCGAGCCAGTTCAGCCGCAGCTCGCGCCTCAGCTCCATCGCGACGTTCCGGTCCCCCGGCGGGCAGTTTCTCAAGACCCAGTCGTCGGCGGCCTCGTAGAGGGGAGTGAAGCGGTTGGCGAGCGGCGAGCCGTTCACGCTGCCCGCGATGCTGACCACCGCGTGCACCCGCGCCGCGAGGCTCGGGTACTGCACGAGGAACTCGAGGATGTCCGTGATGCCCTTGGAGTAGCCCAGCAGCACGAGCCGGCCACCCGGAGGCAAGGGGGTTCGCGCGACCGTCACGGCGATACGCCAGGCGTTGTAGGCGCTGCCCGAGCGCCCACTGACGGGGATCGTACTCACCGAGTAGCCAGCGGCTTTCAGCCGGGGCTGGGCCTCTGGGAAGAGTGGGGCGTCCTTGAAGCACTCGGCGAAGCCGCCCGGCACCAGGAGGATGCGCAGGCGCGGATCGTGCGACGGCAGCGAAGCGGGTGCCTGGGAGGAGGGCTCCGCGGCAAGCCGAACGAGCAGCTTCTCGCAGTCCACGCCGGGCTGGCCCTCGCGCGCGGCGAGCTCGCAGAAGATCTCCCGGAAGCGTGCCCGCCCATCCTGGAAGGAGGGCTGTCCCACCACCGCGAGCTGCAGCGGAGGCATCTCGGAGGCCTTGTAGGCCAGGAGCGGGGTGGCGCAGCCCGTGAGGCCCATCGTGATGCCCACGAGCGTGGCCAGCAGGGGAGCGGAGAGGAGGCTCATGGGCGTGCCTCGCCGCTGGAGAGCGCCTCGACGATGCGGAGGAGGGCGGCCTCGATCAGCACCTCTCGCGGGAACGGCGGCTGACCCGGGGCCTGGGAATCGGACACGACGGACCAATGGTCGGCATTCGCGTAGCCGAGCAACTCGGCGCCCGGGATCATCTGATCGAAGAACGGCGTCAGGCCATCGTTGCGCGGATCGATCCGTGCCAGCGCGGCGGCTCGGGCACGCAGGGGCTTTGCCATGTCCGAGCGTGGCGAGAAGGCCCCGAGGGAGAAGTAGCGCGGCGGCCGGGGAAGCGGGTGCTCCATGAGCCAGCGCAACCGGTGGGCGCGCTGGAGATCCGGGAGTGCGGCCCGCTCTCCCTCGGTGCACGTGGGGTCTCCCTTGCCAGGCAAGAGCAGCGAGGCCCCAGCCGGAGCATCCGCGAGCGGAGAGCCGTTGATCGCGCCCGCCACGCTCAGCACCGCCTGCACCCGCGAAGCCGCAGCGGGGTTCGCCGCGAGGAGTTCGAGGATGTCCACCGCTCCCCGGGCATGGCCGACGAGGACGATGCGCTCGGCATGGCTCTCTGCAATCTCTCGGGCGAGGCGCTCGGCATTGGCATGGCTGGGAGCGGAAGCATTCACCGGGGCGACCCGTGCGTCATACCCCAAGCGGCGCAGGTGGGGCACGGCCGCCTCGAAGGGAGGCGCGAGCCCGGACGCACACTCGCCAAGCATCCCAGGGACGAAGATCACCGCCAGCCCTGGAGCATGCGAGGGCAGGGGACGTGGAGGGCGCGAGGAAGGCGGCTCATCACTCAAGCGATGGAGCAGCGCGTCACAGGGGCGCGCGGCGGCACCGGGCTCCCGTGCGAGCAGCGCGCAGAAGATCTCCCGGAAGCGTGCCCGGCCCTCCTGGACCGGTGGGGCACCCGGAGGGATCAGCGTCTGCGCGGGCACGTCGAGGCTGTAGTCGAGCATGGGACTCGACATGCAGCCCGGAGTCACCGAGACGGACAATGAGGCCAGCAGCAGCGCGAGATGCCGGAGGCGTGGGGCTCGAGTCTTCACTCCTGGAGCGTTCTCCCGTGGGCGGTTAGTGCGCCTGCGCGGTCTGGGCCGGGCCCGCGTGTTTCTCGAGGAACCGTGCCACGCGGGACAGGAACTCGATCACATTGTCACGGCGTACGAGCGAGTGGCCCTCGTTCTCCGCCACCATGTACTCCACGGGGATCTTCCGCTCCCGCAGCGCGTGGACGATCTGATCCGACTCACTCCGAGGCACCCTCGGGTCATTCTCGCCTGCATAGACGAAGAGCGGATCGACGATCTGGTCCACGTCTCGCAGGGGGGAGATGGACTCCAGGAAGGCCGCGTCCTTCTCGGGGTCGCCCATCTCCAGGAGGAACAGCTCGCGGATGAAGCCGCTGGTGGTTGCCATGAAGGTCTTCATGTTCGCGACGCCGTACATGTCCACGCCCGCACGCCACAGGCCGGGCATGCGCGTCAGTCCTACCAGCACGGTGTAGCCGCCATAGCTGGCGCCGTACACAATGACTCGGCTGGGATCCGCCCAGGGTTGAGAGGCGGCCCATCGGCCGGTGGCCTCGATGTCCTTGAAGGCCTCCATGCGCCCGCGCCCGTTGTCCGCCGCCTCGAAGGCACGGCCGAAGCCCCCCGAGCCGCGGACGTTGGGCTCCACCCACGCATAGCCCTGCGACAGGAAGAAGGCGGCGGGAGCGGCCCAGCGGATCTTCGCGCCGCCTGCGGGCCCACCGTGGTACGCGACGATGACGGGCAGCTTCCCCGAGCGCCCCTTTGGCAGGTACACGTTGATGGGCAGTGTCAGCCCGTCGTGCGCGCGGATCTCCGTGATGCTCGCTTCGATCGCGGGGACCTGCTTGAGCGAGGGTCGCGGCTCCTTTCGCAGCGGAGTGGCCTTGCCCGTCTTCACGTCGATCACCCACGCGTCCGTGGGTGCGGCAGGCGTGGACCAGATGGCGGTGAGCTTGCGGCCGTCCTCGGAGAAGCCCTGCGCGCCTCCGAGGCCCAGCGGCATGGCCACCGGGGCGAGCGGCTTCAGCGTGCGCGCATCCAGCAGCCGGAGCTCGCTGTGGTTGCCCGCATCCAACGTGAGGGCGAGCACATGGCCGGTCTTCGCCGCCATCACGAGGCGGATGGGCGCCGTGGTGGGGTTCGTCACCACGTAGCGCGCCAGCTCCTTGCCGCTCTGGGCCTCGAGCGCCAGCAGCAGGTTCTGCTCTCCGCCCGCGTCGGTGGCCACGAACACCGTCTTGCCGTCCGCGGAGAACCGGGCGGCGGTGATGGTGACCTGGCTTGGAGCCAGGGGATAGAGCTGCCGGCTCTGGCCCGTCGCCGTGTCCAGGTTCAGCAGGTAGTTCTCCGAGCCCGTGAGGTAGCGCTGGAACAGCAACTGCTTGCCATCGCGGCTCACGTCGGTGAGGAAGCCCGGCTTGTCGTCGCGGTAGAGGACGCGCGCGGCCCCTCCGGTGATGGGCACCGCATACACGGCCGCAGGCACCTCCTCCTTGCGGCGGCCGCTGAAGTAGACGGTGCTGGGGGCCAGCTCGGGCAGGAGGGGAGAATCCCGATTCATCGTCTCGCCCGGCGTGAGCTCCACGGGCGCCGATCCATCCAGCCCCACCTTGAAGATGGACCAGTTCTCATCCGCTCCCTTGTCCGAGAAGAAGAGGAGCGATTGGCCATCGGGGGTGAGCGCCTCGATGCTCATGCGCTCGGGCCACGTCACCAGGCGCTTCGCTGCGGAGTCGGGGCGCGCGGCGTCCGCGACGTAGATCTGCGGCAGTCCGTCCCGGTTGGAGACGAAGACCACGCGTTTGCCGTCCTGCGTCAACAGCGCCTCCGTGTTCATGAACGCGTCCACGAGCGGTGTCACGTGGCGTGCGAGCTCGGCAATCCGCGCCGCGTCCGCTCCCGAGGGCACGTCCGGCTCCTGCTTCGCCACGCCCTCACTCCCCGAGCGCCCCGATACTGAGGGTGCGGAGGGATCCGCTCCCGTGGGCGAAGCAGCGCCGACTTCGGCCGAGTGCGTCCCGGCGACGGGCGCGGCCTCGGGCGAGGGCGGGGGCGTGCTGGCACAAGCGGCGAGCAACAAGGCAAGCGCGAGTGGGTAAGGGAAGGTACGCATGGGCTGAGGGACCCTAGCAAGTGGGGGCCCTACTTGGGAGGAGGGGCCGCGACATCCATGCTTGCGGGGGTGGGCGAGGCAGTGTTGAGTTCGCTTGCGACGCTCAAAGGCCTAAGGAGCCTTCATGTCATCTGCTGCACCTTCTGAATGGAAGGGACCCGCCTCGAACCGCCAGTTCATGGGGCATCCGGTGGGGCTCTTCGTCCTCTTCTTCACCGAGATGTGGGAGCGCTTCTCGTATTACGGAATGCGCGGGCTGCTGAAGCTCTACATGGTGAACTACCTGTTCATCTCCGTGCGCCAGACGCTGCAGGGCAAGGCGTTCGACGGCTCGGGCAATCCGGACGACGTGCTGGGCTGGGGCTTCATCCGGTCGCTGCTGCCTACCATTGATCCCGCGACGCTCGATGCGTGCGCGGCGGAGAAGGCGAAGGTGCTGCTGGCCAGCAATGCGGGCATGGCGGCCGAAGTGGCGAACACCATCGCCCGGCAGACGTGCAGTGTGGAGCCCAACGCGTCGCTGCTCTACGGCCTCTACACGGGCTTGGTGTACCTGACGCCGGTGTTCGGCGGGCTCGTGGCCGACAAGTACCTGGGACAGAAGAAGTCCGTTTACGTGGGCGCCATCATCATGGCGCTGGGGCAGTTCGTGCTGTTCGGGGCCGACAACCTGTTCTTCGTCGGCCTGCTGCTGCTGATCATCGGCAACGGCTTCTTCAAGCCGAACATCTCCACGCAGGTGGGCAACCTGTATCCGCCGGGGGACTCGCGGCGGGACGGTGCCTTCACCATCTTCTACATGGGCATCAACATCGGCGCGTTCATCTGCAACTTCGTCTGCGGCACGCTGGCGGCCGTGTACGGGTGGCGCTATGGCTTCCTGGCTGCGGGCATCGGCATGTGTATCGGCCTGGTGGTGCAGATGCTGGGCAAGGAGTTCCTGGCGCCGGACACGCTGCAGGAGCGCAAGCAGGGCGCCGTGGCGCCGCCGAAGCAGAAGCTGACGAAGAACGAGTGGAACCGGGTGTGGGCGCTCATCGCGCTGTGCTTGCTGAACGTGGTGTTCTGGGCCGTCTACGAGCAGCAGGGCAACACGATGCAGACGTGGGCCGACGAGAAGACGGCGTGGCCGTCGTGGGCCTCGTCGACGTGGTTCCAGTCGGTGAACCCGTTCTTCATCTTCGCCTTCGCGCCGTTCCTGGATCGCTTCTGGGCGATGCAGGCCAAGAAGGGCTCCGAGCCGTCCTCGGTGGCGAAGATGGCCATTGGCTGCTTCATCCTCGGCGGCTCGTTCATCGTGATGGTGGCCGGAGCCAGCATCGTGGGCGATGGCAAGGGCAGCCTCTTCTGGCCGGTGTTCTGCACCATGCTGCTGACGGTGGGTGAGCTCTACCTGTCGCCCATCGGTCTGTCGCTGGTGACCAAGGTGGCGCCCGTGCGCATCGTCTCGCTGATGATGGGCATGTGGTTCCTGTCGAGCTTCCTGGGCAACGTGCTCTCCGGCTACATCGGCCAGTTCTACACGTCGATGTCCAAGGACGCCTTCTTCCTCATGCTGATGGTGCTGGGCGTGGGCGCGGGCATTGCCATCGCGCTGTTCAACAAGCCGCTGAAGAAGGCGATGCAGCCCGAGGAGCCGCCGCGGCCCGCTTCGACGGTGAGCGGCACCGTGACGTAACGAGGGCCGAGGCCCCCAGCGGCAGGGGACTGAGGAACGCTCCCTCAGTCCCCGCGGTGACCGCGGCTACAGCTCGTCGAGGAACTCGTCGTTGTAGGTGTACCGGGTGAGGCGCTTGCCCAGCGCTTCCATGGCCTCCACCGGCTTCACCGAGAAGAGCATCTGCCGGAGCTTCTTCACCTTCTCGTACTCCTTCTGGGTGAAGAGCTTCTCCTCCTTGCGGGTGCCGGACTGGGCAATGTTGATCGCCGGGAAGATGCGCTTCTCGGCCAGCAACCGGTCCAGCGTCACCTCGGAGTTACCGGTGCCCTTGAACTCCTCGAAAATCACTTCGTCCATGCGGCTGCCGGTGTCGATGAGCGCCGTGCCGATGATGGTCAGCGTGCCAGCCTCCTCGGTGGCGCGCGCCGCGCCGAAGATGCGCTTGGGGCGCTCCAGCGCGCGGCTGTCCACGCCGCCCGTCAGCGTGCGGCCCGAGCTGTCCACTTCCTTGTTGTAGGCCCGCGCCAGGCGCGTGATCGAGTCCAGCAGGATCAGCACGTCCTTGCCGGCCTCCACCAGCCGCCGCGCGCGCTCCAGCGCCAGCTCCGCCACCTTGAGGTGATCCCCCGTCGGGCGGTCCGAGCTCGAGGCCAGCACCTCGGCCTTGATGCTCCGGCGCATGTCCGTGACTTCCTCGGGGCGCTCGTCGATGAGGAGTACCATCACGTGGATCTCGGGGTGGTTGGTGATCACCGCCTGAGCAATCCGCTGCAGCATGATCGTCTTACCCGTCTTCGGCGGGGCGACGATCAGCGCGCGCTGGCCCTTGCCGATCGGGGCAATCAAGTCCAGCACCCGCGTCACCATCTCGCGGTGGCCGTGCTCCATCTTGATGCGCTCGAGGGGATCCACCGAGGTGAGATCCGCGAAGTGCGGGAGCCGGGGCGCCCCGTCCAGCGGGCGGCCGTCCACCGTGTCCACCTTCTGGATGACGCCCTTCGTGCCGCGCATCTGCGCGAACGCGGTGACGTACTGGCCCTGCCGCAGGCGCAACTTCTGCACCAGGTTCTTCGGCAACTCCGGGTCATCCGGCGAGGGCAGCAGGTTCTTCTTGAGCTGCCGCAGGAACGCGTTGGGCCCCTTGGCCTCCGTGTCCAGCACGCCCTCCACGGGCGTCAGGTTCTGCTGCGGCGCGGCCTGGCTCTGGCCTCCGCCGTGGTGCTGCCGCTGGCCATGCTGCTGCCCGCCGTGCTGCGCGTGCTGCCCAGGCGGGGGGCTCTGCTGTTGCTGCTGCTGCTGGGCGAGCCGCTGCTTGTACTGCTCGAGCTCCTGCGGCGTGAGGAACACCTGCACCATCTGCCCGTCCGGCCCCGGCTGCGTCCGGTAGGCCTGGCCCTCGGGCGTGAAGTGCACCTGCGCGCCACGGCGGCGGCGGCGGCGGCGGCGGCGGCGGCCTCCTGGCCCGGCCTGGCCACCAGGGCCGGGCTGGCCTCCTGGACCGGACGCCCCGGAGGCGTCGCCTCCCTCATCAGGACCCTCGTCGTCTCCGCCGTCATCCCCGCCGTCGTCATCCATGACGGGCGGCTCGGGCCGAGCGGCCTCGGCGGGAGGGGGCGGGGCAGGGGGACGGGGATCAGTGTTGTCGCTGTTCTCGCTCATGGAATTCCGAAGGCTCTGCGCACACGGAGCCCTGCCTGGGCAGGGCGCGCACGACTCGACATGTGGGACAGGGAGCCTGACGCGGGGTGCTCGAGGCTGCCTGCGCTCCATGCGCGGGTCCTCGAGACCGAAACCGCCGGTCCCTGGAACCCTCCAGCGGCCCGAAAGCCGGCCCGAGGGCAACATTCACATTACCAGAGACCCACGGAGAGCCCGCAGAATTTCTTACCCTCTGTCCAGAGGGAGACTCACTCCACGGTGAGGGTGAAGGGCATGGCGGCCTTCAGCCCCGGCTCCAGCCACCCGGCCGTGAGCCCGGACTCCCGCAGGAGCGCCTGCAGCCCTGGCGGCAGGGCAGGCTGAGCAGGCTCGGGGAGCAGCCGGGTGAGCACGTTCGGCTCGCCGCCCAGCGAGGAGAACAGGCCCCGGGGCTCGCCGTACACCACCAGGTCCACTTCCTCCGAGGCCTCCACCTTGGCTCGGGTCCGCGCCGCCTCCACCGCCTCCATGAAGCCGCCCAGCCTGTCCACCAGCCCCTTCGCGTGGGCGTCCTTGCCGGACCACACCCGGCCCCGGGCGATGGCGTCCACCTGGGACTTCTCCATCTTCCGGCCCTGGGCCACGTAGGTGATGAAGTCGTCGTAGGTGGCGTCCACCCAGGCCTGGATCGCCGCCTGCTCCTCGGGCTTCCACGGGCGCCAGTAGTCCAGCATGTCCGCCAGCGGGGCGCGCGGGAGGTTCTCCTGGGTGATGCCGAGCTTGTCTCCCAGCAGGCCCTGCAGCGCGGGCTTCAAGTAGAAGACGCCGATGCTGCCGGTGATGGTGGTGGGGCCCGCGAAGATCTCATCCGCGCCCACCGCTGCGTAGTAGCCGCCGGAGGCCGCCACATCCCCCATGGAGGCAATGACGGGCTTGCGCTTCTTGGCCTCCGTCACCGCGCGGTACATGAGGTCCGAGGCGAGCACGTCCCCTCCGCCCGAGTCCACCCGCAGCACGATGGCCATGACGGAGGGATCCTCCTGCGCGCGCTGGAGCGCCAGGACCACCGTCTCCGCTCCGGCGATGCGCGAGAAGCCCAGCGGATCCTCGCGGCTCTTGCCTCCGGCGATGGTGCCCAGGATGGGGACCACGGCGATGCGGCGGCGGCGGCCCCAGAGCGTCTCGCGCTCGCCGCGAGGCCGGTAGTTCGCCGCGTAGGTGGCGCCCGGCACCAGGTTGTAGACCTTCTGCTCCAGCTCGCTCTGATCCTTGAGGATGCCGTCCAGCAGCCCCAGCTCCTGCGCCTTCTTCGCGGGGATGAGGCCCACGGACCAAACCTCGCGGAGGCGGCCCTCGGGCAGCTTGCGCATGAGCGTCACCGCCTGCTCGTACCAGGCCACCTCCACGTCCAGCAGCGCGCTCACCGTCTCGCGCTCGGCCGGGCTCATGTCCTTGCGCGTGAGCTGCTCGGGAGCCGTCTTGTACTCGCCCACCCGGGCCACGTCCCAGCTGACGCCCAGCTTCTCCATCGTCCCGCCCACGCTGACGACGCTTGCGGACAGGCCGTTGAGCAGCAGCGAGGACGCGGGCAGCGCGTACACCTGGTCCGCCGCCGAAGCCACGAGGTAGCCCTTGTCGTCGCACGAGAGCAGCACGGCCATCACCTTCTTGCCGGAGCGGCGCAGGCGCATCACGGCCTGGCGCAGCTCCTCGGCCTGGCCCCAGCCCACGCCGGGCAGGCCCTCCATCTTCAGCACCACGCCGCGCAGCTGTGGATCCTTGATGGCCAGGTCGAGGAAGCGCATCAGCGCCAGGTACGGATCGTCTGCCGAGCCTCCCAGCAGGGACACCGCGAGGCTCGTCCCTCCGGTGAGCCGGTCGTTGAGGTCCACCATCGCCACCACGCCCGAGGACAGGCCCAGCGCGCGGTACTTGTCGCTGGACAGGCGTACCGCCAGCACGTGGTCCAGGCCTCGGTCCGTGCCGCCCGCAGCGTAGGTGAAGCCAAAGTGCGAAGTGTCCAGCGTCGCGGACAGCTGGAACGCCAGCTCCTGCCCGCTGCGAAGGCCGTGCGAGAGGCCTCCGCCCAGCCGCAGCCCCGGCCACACCTCGGCCTTCAGCGCGTAGGTGAGGCGCCCCTCGTCCAGCCCCCCCGAGCGGAACAGATAGTCCACGCCCAGCGTGTAGCGGTCGCCGAAGGGCCGCACGCCAATGCCGAGATCAAAGGTGCGGACGACACGGTACTCGCCTTGCTCGGGCTCGTTGATGTCGCGGGCCACCACGCTGTAGGAGAACCCGCGCCAGGGCCGCGCGGACAGGCCGATGTCCCAGCTGGACAGCTTCTCCACGGACTCATCCGCCGAGCCGAACGCGTGGTACGTGGCCCCCAGGGCCAGCGTGTCCGTGCCCAGTGAGAAGCCCAGCGAGCTGCGGCGGTAGTCCGGCTCGGTGCGGTTGCGCAGCCACTCCACGCCGTAGCCCACGCCCACGGCACCCAGCAGGGTGGTGCCCACGAAGAGGCCGGTGCCGACCTGATCCTGGACCCGGTTGCGCTCGTGGAGAAAGAGCAGCTGGGGCCCGTCCACGAAGCGCAGGCTGCCGGGGTTGAGGGAGAGGGCGGTGACCTCGTCCACGGTGGCGGTGGACTCGGTGGGCACCGTCACGCCGCGAGAGCTCACCAGCGGCCGGATGATGGCGTTGGCCTGAGCGAGTGCGGCGGACGGAAAGAGGAGCGGCGGGAGCAGGAGCAGGGCCAGGAGGCGCATACGCCTCGGGACTCTAGGCCGCTCCCGCCCCAGGCGGACAAGCGCCGCGAGCTACCAGTCTTCAGTTCCGTTCACTCCGTCGAGCGGGTCGCCCTTCTTCTTCTTCTCGGTCACCTGGCGGCCGCGGCCTCCCTGGTCCTCCCCGTTCCACTCCTCCATGCCGTGGCGGTTCTCCAGCGGGTCCGAGGCCTTCACCTTCTGCTCCCCGCCACCCATGCCGTTGTTGACCAGGTAGTTCACCAGCCGGCTCATCTCCTGCTTCTCCTGGCCGAACTCGTCGCCCTGGAGGACGATCCGGCGGCCAGCGAGCTTCTTTCCATCACGCAGGTCGAAGAAGCCCACCACCAGCTCCGTGCCGTTGGGGCCCAGATCCTTCACCGTGCCCAGCAGGCCCCGGTCGATGGACAGGGCCTTGCCCAGGGTGACCGAGGACGGGCTCGGCGTCGTCTTGACGATCTCGCTGGCCACCTTGTCCAGCTGCGAGTCGTACTTCTTGTAGTTGTTGGTCGGGGAGAGCTCGGCGGTGATCTCCGCGTCGTCCGGTGTCACCTCGATGATCTGGCCGTGCTGGCGGAAGCCGGGGCGGCTCAGCTTGATCATGTGCTTGCCCACCTGCATGGCCGGGAGCGTGAACGGCGTGTAGCCCTGGAACTCTCCATCCAGGTAGACGCGGGCGCCCAGCGGCTGGGTCTTCACCGTGACGGTGCCGCGCAGCGACGAGCTGCGGCTGGTGGCCACCGTGGCGCGCAGAGCGATGAAGTCCTTGTTGTAGCGCTTGGTGCTCAGCTCGAACGTGGGGTTGAGCGCCATCAGGTCCACCAGGTTCAGCTTGGCCTCCTCGGTGTCGCCGCGCAGGTAGAGCACGGCGGCGTACAGCGCGGTGGCCTCGCACAACTCCACGCACGAGCCCATGGCGCCCACGGCGCCCTGCAGCTCCTTGAGGGTGGCGCGCAGCTTGCGCTCTGCGTCATCGTAGTCGCGGGCGTTGTAGGCCTCGAGGCTCTCCTCGAGCCCCTTCTGCCCGCGCTTGAGCGAGGCTGCGGCCTCGTCATCCGGAGGCATGCCGAACAGCTCCTCGGGCTTCTTCACCGTGAAGCCGGCGAACTGCTCCAGCGCCTCATTCATGTACGTCTCGAGCCTGACGCTGTGGCCCTCCGCCCCTTGGTCCATGGGGATGAGCAACGCGCTGATCCGGCGCGGCGTAGGGGGCGGCGCGGCCAGGGCCACAGCGGGGAACAGCACAGCGAGTACCAGGGCTTTCATGGGGAGACCTCGACACCTGCCGGACGCGGGCCGGAAGGCTGTCATTCAATCCGCTAGAAGCCAATCCCCGGCAAGCCCGTGACCGGACCCAGCGGGCCACCCTTGTTACTCTGGGTGGCGTACAGGATACCGCCCGTGACGACCGCCGCACCTCCGACCACCGCGGCCCAGAACCAGGGCTTCTTGACGAGCTGCGGCATCTTCGAGTCGGAGCCCGAGTCCGCCAGCAAGCGCCCGGTGAGGAAGCCGTGGACGCGGTCCGCGGCGGCCACGGTGCTGTGCTCCGGGCTCTTGGACTGGAGCTCAATCTCCACGCCCCGCAGCCGGTTCTTCGTGCGCACATCCCACACCTGCAGCACCGCCTCGGGGGACTTCTTCTGCTGCACCGCGGCAAGGACCACGTAGCGGGCGCCGAGCTTGTCCGCGAGCGCCGTCAGCTCCGGGGGCATCTTGTCGGAGTCGAAGGCCTTCTCGGTGGAGGCGCGGGTGGCGGTGGCGATGGCCTCGGCCAGGGCGGGCAGCGGCTCGAGCTGGGGCTTCACCTCGGCGGTCCTCTCGGAGGCCACCTGGGGATAGGAGGCGTAGGGCGCGTAGCCGGGCAGGGTGATGAGCACGGGGTGGCGGCCCGGGTGGACGGGCACGTTCTTCAGCGGCGTGACACCCACGTCCTCTCCGCGCACGGTGACGCGGGCGCCCGAGGGCTTCGAGTCGATGTCCAGCGAGCCCGGCTTCTGCGAGTTGAACTGCTGCTGCGCGTCCGTGAAGGCGGTGTGCACGTTCGAGTCGAAGAGGCCCTGATCGGGCTGGGTGCCAGGGTCGGCGGCCAGAGCGCGGAGGAAGGCATTCTTCGCGCCCTCCTTGTCCCCATTGAGCAACTGCGAGGCGCCCAGGAAGATGAACGTCTTGGCCAGGCGCTGGGGCTTCAGCGAGGCCGGGTGCTTCTCATAGGCCTCGGCCGCCGAGGTGAACTTCCCGGCTGCGGCCTCGGGATCCAGGTTGTCGTAGGCCTCCTTGCCCTGCTCATAGAGCGCGTCGCCCTCTTGGGTGGAGGGGGGCTCGGGGGGCGGGAAGACCGTGGCCAGATCCACCAGCGTCACGTCCGGCTTGCTGCCGAGCAGGCGAGCAAGCTCGGCCTGGAGGCGGATGGCGGCGGGCTCGGCGCCGGCGGAGCGGGGGATGGCAAACACCACGGCGGCGTCGCTGGGAGCGGCCCGGACCGGGGCATCAGGCTTCGCGAGAGCCTCGGGCTTCGCGTCGCGGGCCGGCTTGGACGCGGCCTCTGGAGCAGCCGCCGGCTCGTCGGGAGCGTCGGAGGCCGGCTCCTCGGGAGCGGCGACGGGTTGGGTGACAGCCGGCTTCTTCGGCTTGGTCTTCTTGGACCGGCGTGAAGTCTGAGCCTCCGCGGAGAGGCCCAGGGTCAACATCAGGACGAGGAGAAGGCGTACGGTAGACACGGGCGCGGATGCTACCCGACCCGGCCCCCCGGACACCATTCCCCAGCCGGGAGAAGCCGGGGTGGGCCCAACTCCCCCCTCACAGGAGGAAGCGGATCAGACGTCCAGCTCTTGGACTTCGCCCGCCCGCTCCATGATGAACTTGAACCGGGCGCTGACGTCCTTGCCCAGCAAGTCGTTGATGACGCGGTCCGTCTCCAGGGGGTTGTCGATGGTGACCCGGAGGCTCTTGCGGTTCTTGGGGTCGAGCGTGGTGGTCTTCAGCTCGTCGGCGGTCATCTCGCCCAGACCCTTGAAGCGCATGATGTTGGGCTTGGCGTTGCCCTTGGTCTTCTCCCGGATGATGCGGTCGCGATCCGCCTCATCCAGCGCCCAGTACGTCTCCTTGCCGAGCTCCACCTTATAGAGCGGAGGCTGGGCGATGTGGACGGCGCCGCTCTCGATGAGCGGGCGCAGGTGCCGGAAGAAGAAGGTGAGCAGCAGCGTGGCGATGTGGTGGCCGTCGCTGTCGGCGTCCATCATCAGGAAGACACGGCCGTAGCGCAGCTTGGAGATGTCGAAGTCCGAGCCGATGCCGCAGCCCAGCGCGCTGACGATGTCCTGCAGTTCCTTGTTGCCGGCCACCTTGTCGGTGGAGGCCTGCTCGGCGTTGAGCACCTTGCCGCGCAGCGGGAGGATGGCCTGGGTGCGGCGATCTCTGCCCTGCTTGGCGGAGCCACCTGCGGAGTCACCCTCGACGATGAAGAGCTCGCTGGTGCCGGGATCCGTGGAGGAGCAGTCGGCCAGCTTGCCGGGCAGGTTGAGCCGGTGGCTGATGGCGGACTTGCGGCTCACGGCCTGCGAGGCGGCGCGGCTGGCCTCGCGCGCGCGGGCGGCGAGGACGATGCGGGCCACCACCGCCTCGGCGATGCTCTTGTTGTCGTTGAGCCACTTCTCCAGCGCGGGGCGCAGCACGCCGTCCACCTGGCCGGTGACTTCCGGGTTGTTGAGGCGGCCCTTGGTCTGGCCCTGGAACTGCGGCTCCACCACATAGACGGAGAGGATGGCCGTCATGCCCTCGCGGATGTCCTCCGCGGTGAGGGTGACGCCCTTGGGCGTCAGCTCGTGCGTCTCGATGTAGTTGCGCACGGCCTTCACCACGGCGCCGCGCAGACCGGCCTCGTGGGTACCGCCCTGGGCGGTGGGGATGCCGTTGACGTAGGAGCGGATCGTCTCATCCGTGGCCTCCGTCCACACCAGGGCGGCCTCCAGTCGCACCTCGTTGTCGCGCGAGTGGTAGAAGCCGGTGCTCCCAGCCGGAACCACGGGCTTGGCGCGCTCGGCCACCCACTTGGTGAGGTACTCGGCGATGCCGCCGTCGTGCTTGTAGGTGACGTGGACGTGCGGATGGGCCGTGTTGTCCGTCCAGACAACCGTCATGCCCTTGTGCAGGTAGCTCTTGGCCTCCAGGCGCTCGCGGATGAGCTCCGCGTCGAACTTCTGCTTCTCGCCGAAGATCTCCGGATCCGGCTCGAAGGTGGTGGAGGTGCCGGTGCCGCGCACTGGGCCGCCCTCGACCTTGAGCGGGGTGGTGGCCTTGCCGCGGGCATACGTCTGCACGTGCTTCTTATGCTCGCGCTTGATCTCCACGATCATCTTGCGCGCCAGGGCGTTCACCACGGACGAGCCCACGCCGTGCAGACCGCCCGAGTGGATGTAGTTGCCCTGCTCGAACTTACCGCCCGAGTGCAGCGTGGTGAGGATGACCTCCACCGCCGGCTTTTTGTACTTGGGCATGATGTCCACGGGGATGCCGCGGCCATTGTCCGTGACGGTGATGGTGCGGCCATCCTTGTGGAGGGTGACTTCCACGGTGGTGGCGTAGCCGTTGATGACCTCGTCCACCGAGTTGTCGAGGATCTCCCACAGCAGGTGGTGATAGCCCGTGCTGTCGGTGCCGCCGATGTACATGGCCGGGCGCTTGCGCACCGGCTCCAGGCCCTCGAGGACCTGGATGTCTGCACCTGTATAGGTTTCCTTCTTCGTCGCCATGGTGTCCCTCGGCTAATCCTTCTTCTGCTCGGGCAGCGGGATGAAGGTGACGGGGCGAATCACTTCCTTCACCGCATCCTTGCGCGACATCTCGTGGCCCTTGCCGCCGCGGCCCGTCACCTCGTACTTGCCGGGGTTCAGGGACAGCTTGCGGCCCTTCTGCGTCTCGAACTCGATGGACTTGTCCTTCTGGCCCGGCGGCACCGAGAGGAACTCCACCACGCGGTCGCCGTCCTCCACCTTGATGACCATCACGCCCTTGCCCGGTCCCTGCAGCTCGTTCACCTCGTTGGCCTTGCAGACCAGGGCGCTCGTCTTGTCGGTGAGCACCGCGAGCAGGTCCTTCTCGCCCACCGGCTGCACGCCGATGATCTCATCGCCCTCACCCGTCTTGGCGTAGCGGCGGCCCGAGCGGGTGGAGACCTCCGTGTGGCCCTCCAGCGCGAAGCGCAGGCCCAGGCCGTCCTTGGTGACGGCGACGAGCTTCTCCGGCTTGGACAGCCGCCCGTCCAGCGACAGCGCGCCGACGATGCGCTCGTTGTCGTCGAACTTGAACAGCTTCTGCACCGGGTCGCCGTAGCCGGTGGAGGCCGGCACGTCGTTGAAGCGGGTGACGTAGGCGGCGCCCATGTTGCTGAAGAGCACCAGGTTGGCCTTCAGGCTGCCGGCCAGCACCGTCATCACCGCGTCGCCCTCGCGCAGGCGGGTGGTGGACGGATCCTTCACCTCGCGCACGCGCTTGATCCAGCCGTCGCGGGTGAGGACCACGTGGGCGTCCTCGTCGGCGATGAAGGCCTCTTCGCTGAACTCCACCTCTTCGGAGCCGGCGCCGCCAATGCGCGTGCGCCGCTTGTCGTTGTAGGCGGCCTTGATCTCGTCCAGCTCGCTCTTGACGGTGCCCCAGATTTTCTTCTTGTCCTTGAGGATGCCCTCGATCCGCTTGATCTCGGCGCGCTTCTCCCCGAGCTCCTTCTCGACGACCAGGATCTCCAGCCGGGCCAGCTTGTAGAGCTTCATCTCCAGGATGGCGTCCACCTGGATCTCATCCAGCTTGAAGCGGGCCATGAGCTTCTTGGCCGCGTCCTGCTTGCCCTCGGACGCGCGGATGATTTTGATCATCTCGTCGAGCGCGTCGTAGACCTTCTCGAAGCCCTCGAGGATGTGGACCCGCTTCAGCAGCTCGCCCAGCTCGTGCTGGAAGCGCTTGGTCACCACTTCGAAGCGGAAGTCCAGGAAGTACTGGAGGATGCTCTTGAGATCCAGCCGCTGCGGCGCGCCCACCTCGGGGTTCTCGGTGGGCACCAGGCAGGTGAGGTTCACGCCGAACGTCGTCTGCAGTGGCGTGTGCTTGTAGAGGTACGCCATCACCAGCTCGGGGCTGGCGTCCTTCTTGATCTCCAGGACGATGCGCACTTCCTTCGTGGACTCGTCGCGCACGTCCAGCAGCAGCGGCAGCTTCCGCTCGCGCACCAGGTCGCCAATCTTGGCCACCAGGTTGCTCTTGTTCACCGTGTAGGGAATGGACGTGATGACGATCTGCTGGCCACCGCGCTTCATGTCCTCCAAGTCATACTCGCCGCGGATGCGGACGCTGCCCTGGCCGGACTCGTAGATCTCCCGCAGCTCCTGCTTGCTGTTGAGGATCTGCCCGCCGGTGGGGAAGTCCGGGCCCTTGATGAACTTCATCAAGTCGCGCACCGAGGCTTCCTTGTCCTGGATGAGCATCACCAGGGCGTCACACAGCTCGCCCAGGTGGTGGGGCGGGATGTTGGTGGCCATGCCCACGGCGATGCCGGTGGTGCCGTTCATCAGCAGCTGCGGCACGCGGGCGGGGATGACGATGGGCTCGAACAGCGTGCCGTCGTAGTTGGGCCGGAAGCCGACGGTCTTCTTGCCCAGCTCGGCGAGCAGCTCGTTGGCGATGCCCGCCATGCGGCACTCGGTGTAACGCATGGCCGCCGCGGCATCGCCATCCAGCGAGCCGAAGTTGCCGTGGCCGTCCACCAGCGGGTAGCGCAGGGAGAAGTCCTGGGCCATGCGCACGAGGGCGTCATAGATCGCCGTGTCGCCGTGCGGGTGGTACTGGCCCATGATGGTACCGACCACCTTGGCGGACTTCTGGTACTTGGCGTCCTGGGTGAGCCGGTGGTCGTGGTACATGCCGTACAGGATGCGGCGCTGCACCGGCTTGAGGCCGTCTCGCACGTCCGGCAGGGCGCGCGAGGTGATGACCGACAGCGCGTAGTTGAGGTAGCGCCGGCGGGCCTCCTCGGCGAGGGGAGCCGCGATGGAGTCTCCACCCCCGCCGCTGCCGCCCGCCGTGGCACCACCTCGGCCGCCCCCGTTGCCCGAGGCGTCCTGCTTCTTGCGTGTCTTGGAATCGGCTTGTGCGAGCATGCTCATGTGTTCAGGCAAAGGAACGTCCGTTCCCCGAACCCGGCGCGCGCCCTGCGCACTCCGCAATTCAAGGATGCGGTGTGTCGTCTGGCGGCCCGCCTACCATGGCCGACTGACAAAGGGAACGAATTCGAGGGGTTGCAGCCTCTCGTGATCCGGACACCTATACAGGTGTTCAGTTCATGGTGCCAATAAAACCCGCTCTCCCAGCGAGGAATTCAAGGACCGGGAGGCTTGCTTGCCTGGAGGGTGATCGGGACAGCGGGCGTCAGAAAGATGTGCCCAGGTGTGTGGAGAGAGGGCTGAACGCTACCGGCGGATGCCCTGGGAGCCCGGGTTGACGCCCGAGCGAGGGATGCCCTGGGAGCCCGGGTTGACGCCGGGGCGAGGGCTAATGCCCTGGGAGCCCGAGTTGGGAGTGGACGTGGGAGTACCCGCCTCACTGGGCCTGCCCCAGCCCTTCTTGCTGCCGCTGCCACGGAAGATGCGGACGTTGGCGTTGGAGCCCCCGCTGAGCATGCCTTCAATGGTGGCCACGAGCGCCTTGGCGGCGGGCGGGTGGTAGACGACGCGCACCTTGCGGCCGGAGGGCAGGGTGGGGCCGGTGGTGTCGATGAGCAGGTAGACGGTGTTCCCGTCGATCTGCACGCGCTCGGGGTCCTGGTTGTTGTCGTAGTCGGCGAGCGCCTCGCCCTCCTCCACGGTCTTGGCCTCGCCGGTGAGCTGTCGCACCTTGACGCGCAGCACCGAGGTGGAGCTGTCGCCCCTGTACTCGCGGGAGCCTTGGATGACGACGACCATGTCCGCGCCTGTCTCGGGGAGCTTCTTGCCGAGCTGGATGCCGGTGGTGGTGTTGTTGTCGGTGTCCAGGAAGAGGGTGGCGTTGGCGCAGCGAGTCTTGCAGGCCTCACCCCAGGGCTCCTTGTCGAAGCGCAGGCGCATGGCGAAGTCGCTGCCCTGAGGGCCGATGGTGGCGTCGACGATGACGGGGCGCTGATCGTCTCCGTCCTCCTTGGGCGGGGAGTACTTGAAGGTGGAGCGAGGAGCGGCGGCAACGCTCGCGGTGGCAATGAGGGTACAGGCGAGCGTCAGCAGCGGACTCTTCAAGCGGGGCCTCCGGGGGATGGGCTAGGGATGGGCTGGGAAGGCAGTATGCAGGATTATCAGCCAGGGAGGTCATTCATGGAGAGGCCTTACATCCATCAGCTCAAGCTCGGGCCGATGGACAACTTCGTCTACTTGGTGGGGGTGCAGGGGTCCCCCGAGGTGCTGGTGGTGGATCCGGCCTGGGAGGTGGGGGCGATCGAGCAGGCGCTGGCCGAGCAGGGCAAGCAGTTGGTGGGGGCGTTCGTGTCGCACTGCCACAAGGACCACATCAATGGGCTCCCGGAGCTGCTGGCCCGGCACGATGTGCCCGTGTACGCGCAGCGCGAGGAGGTGGCGTTCTCGGAGGATCTGCGCTCGCTGGCGGGCGACGCGCTGAAGGCGGTGGGGCCAGGAGAGGCCATTCCGGTGGGAAGCCGGAGCTTCCAGGCGCTGCACACGCCGGGGCATACGCCGGGCTCGCACTGCCTGCTGGCGGGGGATGCGCTGGTGTCCGGGGACACGCTCTTCATCAATGGATGCGGGCGGTGCGACTTGAGGGGCGGCAGCCCGGAGGACATGTACCGGTCGCTGAGCCAGGTGCTGCTGAAGGTGCCGGACGAGACGCGGCTGTGGCCGGGGCATGACTACGCGGAGGTGCCGGTGGCGGCGATGGGGGAGGTGCGGCGCACGAACCCCTACTTCGCTTTCCCGGACGTGGCCGCCTTCGTGGCGTACCGGATGCGCCCTCGCCGGTGAGGGCGCAGGGAGACCCCTTCAGCGGGCTCAGCGGCGCTGGGCTCCGGGGGCACGCGGCTGCACGCGTGTCTCCTGCTCACTGGGGGGCTTGGGTGCTCCGGGCTCGATGATCTGCGTGGTCTGGTCTGCGGCGCTGGGCTGCGGGGGCTGCTCGCGCGTGCGCAGCGCCTCCACTTCGGCGGGCGTGGGATCGCTGAGCTCCAAGAGCCCTCGTTCGCGCGTCCATCGCTCCGAGAAGTTTTCGCGCAGCCAGCGCTCGAGCTCTACCGCCGGCAGCTCGTTCCGGACCGGATCGAGCGCTCGCTGAAAGGCCCTTGCGTCGGCGAAGCGCCGCTCCAGTTGGGGGTGAAGCGCGACGGCGAGAACCTGCCGGAGCCGCTGGGCTGCGGCGGGTGCCTCAGGCCGCTCCAGACGCGGCAGCTGGAGGCTCTCAGCGGAGACATCGGGGAGCGCGCCGAACAGCAGCTCGTAGAGGACACAGCCGAGCGCGAAGAGATCGCCGGAAGCGGTTGCCTCGCCTCCCTCGCGTCGCTCAGGCGGCATGTACGGGGCCTTTCCAATGACGAGGCCGACCTGCGTGAGCCGCGGCTCCGACGGCATGGGGCTGGAGGTTGTCGAGAGGACTTGCTCCTGGGCCTCTCCAGCGCGATGGGCAATTCCGAAGTCGACGACCTTCACCACCCCGTCAAATGACACGAAGAGGTTGTCCGCGCTGATGTCGCGATGGATCACGCCCTGCTCGTGTGCGTAGGCGAGCCCGCGCAGGGACTGCTGGCAGATCTCGACGATGACCTCGAGCGGCAGCGAGCCTCCTTTTTCAACGCGCCGGACGAGGTCGAGCGCGTTCACGCCGCTCAGGTACTCCATGACGATGAACCAGGCACCGTCGATCTGCCCGAGATCGTAGACCGAGACGATGTTCGGATGATGGAGGCGCGCGGAGGTACGGGCTTCGCCGATGAATCGCTGGACCTGGACCGCCGGGTCGTCGGCGTCATTCTCCAGCATTCGCTTGAGGACGACGAGCCGGTGGAACCCCGCGCGCCCGGTGCGTACCGCGAGCCACACCTCACCCATGCCGCCGCGTCCGAGCTGGGTGAGCCGTCGGTAGCGGTGAATGCCGGTGCCGAGGTCCGCGCCCCGGAGCGAGCGCGCGGTGAGAATGGCGAGCGAGGTGGAGGCGAGGAGCAGGAAGGGGAGGCCCACGAGCACGAAGAGGGGACGCCCCGGGAGCCAGCCCACGTCAATGGCGAGCTCACGGCCGAGGAGCAGGAGCGCGAAGAAGGAGGCGGCGAGCACGGCCACGGCCATCGCGCCGCGGCGCTTCAGGAGCCGGACGGCTTCGAAGGCCCAGGTTCCGGCGACACAGGTGGCGAGCAGCCAGAACAGGGGAAGGCTCAGTCCTGCGGCGGCAGGCGCGGGCGCTTCCAAGATTCCCTCTGGCGCGGCCACTCTGAGGAGGGACCACGCCACATCCAGCACTCGCACCGCACCGATGACGAGGGCCACTCCCAGCAGGGCGCGTCGCCACCGTGTGAGCGGGACATCCAGCAGCGACCAGACGGTGCGAAGGAGGGTGTAGGGGAGGGGAATGGAAGGAAGGACGCCGAGGAGGAGCCAGGGGCGTGTATCGGCGGTCAGGACACCGGCTTGGTAGCTGGTCAGGCCGGTCGCCATGCTGAGCACGGCGAACCCGAGGAAGCTTGAGGCGAGCCAGAGCTGAACCGCTTGGGAGCGCACTGCGGCCCAGGTGGCGAAGTGCAAGAGGGCGAGGACGAAGAACGCACCCGCGAGCGCGAAGTGCAGCACGGTGTAGGAGGACACGGGGCCGGAGCGTAGTCGGCCCGAGGGCTCCCCGTGAAGCGCAGGCGGCTGTCAGAGGCGGCCGGCCGATGACTGCCGTTCCGTTCTCAAGGTCTACAGCAACGATCAGCTCGGCATCGCCGCCTGTGTGACCGCGCTCCTCCGTCAGCACTCCGTCAATGTCGAGGAACTGGAGACGCGGACGATGTTCGTTCGTCGCGCTGCCTACCCCGCGCGCTGTTCGTTCAATGCAGGCCTACGGCCTCCTTCAGCTCGCGTGCCCGCGCTTGGCTGCGCTTGAAGATGGTGGGTTGCAGTGACGTGTCTGGCGGGATGGGCATCCAACCGAAGTAGCGCTCCTCTTCACCTCCAGCATTCTTGCCCGTAGCGCCAAACACGACCGTTCCCTGAAACACCTCTACCCACGGAGCGCACTCATCCATCGAAAATCGCTGCACCTTTGCGTCGAGCGCACGAGCCCACGCGATGCATGGGAACTCCGAACATTCTACAGCGAAGACGTTGATTCCCATCCCGCATACCCTCGCAGCTTCAAGCGCGACCCGCTGAAATGCTTGGGGGGTGTACGCTGTGGGGATATCAGGAGGAAACGGCAGCGGGGCAGATTCTTCAGGTTGGGTGCCGGGCGGCACTGGCGTGATGATCACGGGTTTTTCGACAGGGGCGGGCGCTGCGCGCGCCGCCGTAAGTTCCTTCTCAAGGCTTGCGATGCGGCGCCGCAACGTCTCGATTTGAAGTGGGTCTGCCTTTACTGTCCCATTGCCGAGAGGCGGCGGGGCCTGCGGTGATGGGTCGACCCTGGCTGCTCGAGGGGAGGGTGGCTGATCGGTGCCACCCAGGCTGAGCAGCGCACCAATTACCGCAATGCCTCCAGCGAGGACTCCTGCCAGAAGCCAGCGCTTGGCGTCTTCACCCACAGCAACACCCTTCGCACGGATCAAGACAAAGCGACACAGGGTTCAATTGCCTCTCTGGCCGCGCGGGATCAGCGGGGGATGCAGCACGAGCCACACGCCAGGAAGACACAGGTGCCGCAAGCTTGTTGAGTTGGGCATGTCACGCAGCACCGTACTGGGCTCGAGGTTCCGGGTGTGGAGGCATTTTCCTCCCGCGAATCACCTAGAGTCTGGGATGCACTCTGCAACTCGATCGAAGGGCTGGAGGCAACCGCCTTCGCAGGAGTGAGAATCAAACCCGTAGAGCCACCCAGTACAAGACCCACAACCAATGCTGCGATCCGTACCATCGTCAGACTCCTCTGTTTACCGCGAGTGTGAAGTGATGGCGGAGATGATACTGCGAGTGTGGGTGGCGGGTCCACGTTCGCTAACGTTAGGCGCCACGAACAGCCAGGTGGAACGATGCCGTCCTGGGGATGCTCGATTCTGGGGTCGGGCTTGTTACGGATCGTGACGCGGTAAGGACCGTCATAGGTGAGTGCGCTCATGCCCGAGCCACTGGCTCTTTCGTACGAGAAGACCCTCAGGAGCGTCGGGCCGAGGACAGCGGCGGCATGCGCATCTGCGGGGACCGGGGGTCCGCGTGCATCGACTTGTATGCGGCCCAACCCAAGAGGCTGACTCCCATCAGCGTCCAGATCACCGCCCAGATGATGGCGGGCACCCACGTTTGCTGCGACAGCAGTGCCGCGTCGCTGATGTCCCGCACCCGGCTGTCCCAGAGATCGCTCCGGAAGTCGAACAGCGCGTACAGGGCCGTGAAGGCCGCCAGGAAGAGGTTCACCACCTCCACCGCTCCCTCTGGGAGGAACTTCGCCGCCAGCCCCAGCACCACCGACGTGCCCAGGCAGAAGGCCAGCGTGAACATGTCTCGCGCGTACAGCAGCCCCATCACCGCCAGCCAGACGCACGCCGCGCCCAGCACGAGCCGTCGCAGCCGGAACCGGAAGGTCGCCAGCAGCAGCACCGCTCCCATCACCGCGCTGCCCAGGTAGCCTGCCGAGAAGACGATCACCTGCCGCAATACCCCCGGTGGCAGCATGGAGAAGCACGCCCCGGACTCGTCCGCCTTCAGGGTGATCTTGTCCACCGAGCCGCCGACGATCAGGCTGGCGATCGCGTGCCCGCTCTCGTGCATCATCACCACCAGCAGCTTCACGGGCCGCAAGAGGGGCGAGTCCCAGAAGAACCAGCCCAGGCCTAGAAACACGAGCAGCAAGGCCACTCGCCCCTTGTCCAGCTTGGCTCCGCTCGCGGTCTGCATTTCGTCTTCCTCCAGCTTCGGAACACGCCTGCTCGCAGCATCTTCCACTGAAAACGACCTGACCGCACACAGGGGGTCGCCTGCGGGCCTTAGACGGGGTAGGGAAAGGCCCTATGAAGAAGACACTCCTGCTCCTCCTTCTGGTTGCAGCCCCGGCCCTCGCCGGAGAGGGAAAGTGGACCCCCCAGCAAGTCCTCGAGCTCGATCCCTCCTGGCTCAAGGCCCAGGGATTGGAAGTCCCGCCTCAGCGGCTGTGGGACCCCAAGCGGGGAACGGGGCTCCTGGCGGGCGCTGTGAACGTGGGTGGGTGCTCGGGCGCTTTCATCTCCTCCACCGGCCTGATCATCACCAACCACCACTGCGTCTTCTCCATCGTCCAGGAGCACAGCACCCCCCAGCGGGACCTGATCACCCAGGGCTACCTCGCCACGAGCCGCGAGGCGGAGCTTCCCGGCAAGGGCGCTCGCGTCCAGGTGCCTCGCAGCTTCACGGACGTCACGAAGGAGGTGCTGGCCGCGGTGCCTGCCGGCGCGGATGACCTGACGCGCTACAAGGCCATCGAGCGCAAGCAGAAGGAGCTCGTCGCCGCGTGCGAGAAGCGCCCGGCCACCCGCTGCCAGGTGTCCACCTTCGATGGCGGGCTCCAGTACGTGCTGGTGGACGCGGTGGAGCTGATGGACGTGCGGCTCGTCTACGCCCCGCCGCGCGCTGTGGGCGAGTACGGCGGCGAGGAGGACAACTGGATGTGGCCTCGCCACACCGGCGACTTCTCGATCATCCGCGCCTATACGGCTCCGGATGGCTCGGCCGCGCCGTACAGCGACAAGAACGAGGCGTACAAGGCCGAGTTCTTCTTCCCGCTGGCCACCCAGGGCGTGAAGCCCGGGGACTTCGCGATGGTGCTCGGCTACCCGGGCACCACCTACCGAGCGCTGCTGGCCGATGAGATGGCTCAGCGCCAGTCGCGCGTGTATCCGCGCATTATCGACGTGTACGGCGAGTCCATCCGCATCCTCGAGGAGGTGGGCGAGAAGGACCCCGCTGGAAAGATCGCCGTCGCCTCCACGCTCAAGAGCCTGCACAACCGCTACAAGAACTCGGGCGGCCAGCTCGCGGGGCTCAAGCGCGGGCGCATCATCGAGAAGCAGCGCGAGGCCGAGGAGACCGTGGCCCGCTGGGTGGAGAAGAACGGCAAGTTCCCCGAGGCCCAGCGCGCCCGCACGGAGCTGCTCTCCTCGCTGAAGGACACGGACAAGACGTTCGAGCGCGAGTTCCTCCTCAGCAACCTCCGGGCGGGCGCGCGCGGTGTGTCCATGGCGGTGACGCTGTCGCGGCTGTCGCGCGAGCGGGCCAAGCCGGATCTGGAGCGCGAGCCTGAGTTCATGGAGCGCGAGCAGCCCCGGCTCAAGGACCAGCTCGAGCGCGAGCAGAAGAACCTCTTCCTCCCCGCCGAGCTGCGCCTGTTCCAGGCCTTCGTGAAGCGCGCCCTGGCGCTCGGGCCCGAGGAGCGCATCGCGGCGGTGGACAAGCACTTCGGCGCCAAGGCCACGGAGAAGCAGGTAGCCGCGAAGGTCGCCACCATGTACGCGGGCACAAAGGTGCTCACGCTCGCGGACCGCCTGGCCATGTTCGGGGAGACCGAGGCCCAGCTCACCGCGCGCAAGGATCCGTTGCTGGCTTTTGGGCTGGAGCTGGCGAAGGAGGTGACCGAGCTGGACGAGCTGAGGGATCGCCGGGAGGGCGCCGCGTTGCGGCTGCGTCCCGAGTGGCGCAAGGCCGTGCTGGCCCAGGCGGGCAAGCCCGTGGCGCCGGATGCCAACAGCACCCTGCGGGTGACCTTCGCCAAGGTGCAGGGCTATTCGCCGCGCGATGGCGTCATCTACACCCCGCAGACCACGCTCACGGGCATGGTTGCCAAGCACACGGGCGCCGAGCCCTTCAACGTGCCGGCGAAGGTGCTCGCGGCGGTTGAGGCGAAGAAGCTCGGCCCCTGGGTGGATCCGGCGCTCAAGGACGTGCCCGTGGACTTCCTGGCGGACGCGGACACCACGGGCGGCAACTCGGGCAGCCCTACGGTGAACGGCAAGGGCGAGCTGGTGGGTGTGAACTTCGACCGCGTCTGGGAGAACGTGGCCAATGATTTCGGCTACAACCCGGATGTGGCCCGCAACGTGAACGTGGACGTGCGCTACGTGCTGTGGATGCTGGATCAGGTGGAGGACGCGGATGCGCTGCTGCGCGAGCTGGGCGTGCGCAAGGGGCCCGCTACCGTCAAGGAGGCACGCTGATGGCGGACACTCCCACGCCCGAGCTTCCCGTCTTCCAGCCGCAGGAGAAGGTCTGTGGCAACTGCAAGCTGTGGAGTGCGCACTCGGTAGACCACCGCGGGTGGGTGGGGCCGTGCCGCATCTACCCAGGACGAGGGCTGTTCCCGCCCTCTGCGCCCATCTGTGACAAGTTTGCGCCCCGTGGCGGAGTGACGGTGCCCCAGGCCGAGCCGTCCGCGCGGGCTCGGGCCGCGCGCAGCGTGGCGCCCGTGGTGCGGCGCAAGAGTGACCCCAACGAGATCGTCGACCTTGGAGACCTGAACATGACGCGTGAAGAGCTGATGGAGATCTTCCGGGAGGCCGCTGGCGAGACCGAGGCGCCGCCCCTGGCGGGCAAGTGGGAAGGCGGCACGCTGCGGCTCATCCCTGGCAAGACGGACCTGCAGGCCAAGGACCTGCCCATCGACAGCCTGTTTCACAAGGTGGTGATGGTGAGAGACAGGTTGCGCACGCTGGAGCAGAAGCTCAACGCGCACCCGAAGCTGTCGGACGCCGAGAAGGTGGAGATGCAGAGCTACATCACCCGCGTCTACGGCTCGCTGACGAGCTTCAACATCCTGTTCCGTGAGAAGGACGACCAATTCGTGGGGCAGAAGTCCGAGGAATGAGCCCCGGCACGGCCTCGGGGGCGGCGCTCAGGGGGCTCGGATGACGCCCATGGTGGCGCGTGGGGGAGGGTAGACCTTCTCCATCACGAAGCCGATCACGGGCCAGTCGTAGGTCTTCCACCGGAGCTCATCGAGGCGCTCCTCGAAGGTGAGGTGCTCCAGGGGGGCTTCCTGGGCGCCAAGCTTCACCAGGACGGGGAAGAGCAGCACGGCCACGAAGGCGGCGGCGGTGGCCATGGCGGCGGCCACCCGCATCCGGGCGCGCTGCAGGCCCACGGGGCAGTCACGCGTGAGCAGGGTTCCGTCCCAGCGGCGGTAAAGCCTCATGCAGAGCTGGCCGTTGGTGCGCATGACCAGCGCTTCGACTTCGGCGGCCGTGAGCTCCTTCACGTTGTAGACGTTGAGCTTGCAGCTGGCGCAGTGGCGGACCCGGTCATCCCCCTTCATTCGGTCCCATCGCTCGTAACAGGGCGACGCCACCTGGAGCTTCTGAAGGTCGAACTGGCTGTTCGTCATAAGGCCCTCCGGGAGCCTGCATTCTCGCACAAGGCGTGAAAGAGGACCACGAGGCGGGCCTCATTCGACCGGGCCACCGAACGTTTACGATGTGGCGCATGCTACCGCTCTTGGTGCTGTTCGTGGCTGCTCAGGTTCCCGCCGTTCCCGGCCAAGACTGGCACCGCAAGGTGGATCAGGAGATCATCGAGTGGCTCAGGCGCTACGACAGAGCAACGCCGGAGCAGTTCATGAAGAAGCTGAGGGAGATATACGGCCGCGAAGATATGGTGCGGAGGTTTCCTAATGGCTTCTGACGTCTCTGCAAGCCCGCGCTTTTTCGTGCTCAAGGATGAGCTGTTCGGGAGCCACGACACCAAGTTCAGCACGGTCGAGCCGATCCATCTAGGCGATGCCCACCGTTGCCCGCAGTGCGGTGAGCCTATCGGCATGTTGCCCCAAGTACCGCCCTTCCGAGGCGTGCTTGAGTTGTATGGAGCGGCCCTGGGGGACTTCGTTGAGTCGAGTGGCTATGACTTTCTCATCTCCGAGCGGATGGCTGAGGCCTTTCGAGCCGAAGGGCTGACAGGACTGCTCGGCTTCCATCCCGTCGAAGTAGTCCGGGTGCACAGAAAGCGCAGGGGACCCATTCCCAGTACGGTTCCCCGCTACTTCGCCGTCACCGCCTGCTTCGGGCGCGGAGCCGTCGACGAGGCACGCAGCCTCATCCGCCGCGATGAACCGGTAACGTGCCCGGAGTGTCGCGGCAGTGGCGCCGACACCATCCATGGCTTCACCCTGGAGCCGGGGACCTGGCAAGGGGAGGACATCTTCCGCCCCCGTGGCCTTCGAGGGGACATTGTCGTCTCCGAGCGCTTCGCCGAGTTCGTCCAGCGCCACGGCTTCACGAACATGAAGCTGACGCCCATCGAGCAGTTCGTCTGGGATCCGGGCCACAAGGGGCCACCAGCCCCTTCCTCCTGACCCCACGCGGGTTGCTACGGCGTAGGTGTGCTCTGGAGCATGGGAGGGGAGGGCGTCAGCTCCTTCACCCGCTCCAGCGCCGCCCGGGCTTCCTTGGGGTCACCCATCTCCTGCTCCCGAGCCGCCAGGGCCTGCCACAACGACGCCGCACTCGGGTGCAGCTTTACCGCCAGCCGCAGTACATCGAGCGCCTGTGGATGGCGCTTCGCTCGCGCCAGCAGCTTCTCCGGCGAGAGCACATCCGGCCCGGCTGGCCGCTCCAGGGCCCTCCGGTAGAGCAGCTCCGCCGCCTCGGCGTCTCCCGCCACCAGGAACGCATCCGCCCGCGCCAGCAGTGTCGGGATCGAGCCCGGGTGGTACTTCACCGCCCAGTCCAGCAACCGCGCCGCCTGGTCCGGGGCCGTCTTCGGCGCCTGTGCCAGCGCAATCAGCTCCTCCGAGTAGTCCGGATGCACCGGCGCGTCCTGAAACGCACGCTCCAGCGCCGACAGCGCCACATTCAGATCCGGCGTCGTCCGCAGCAGCAGCGTTCGGAACTCCGGCGCGTTCGCCTTTCGCCACGGCCCCACCAGCCTCGCGATGTCCGCTCGCAGCCCCGGAGAGAACCGCAGCGGCTCGGGGCAGTTCTCCTTCTCACAGGCCCTCAAGTACTGGTCGAAGAAGCCCAGCGCTCCTTCCGCCGGATAGGCGTTCAGCGCCTCGGGCCCGAACGCGGCGGCGATCCGCTCCGCCATCTGCATGCCCACCCGGATGAACAGCCGCCCGGCGTTCGGGTGGTGAGACTGCTTCACCTGCTTCTGCGCCGCCCTCGGGTCCGCGGCGATGTTCTCTCGCGACAGCAGCTTCGATACCTCGGCGAAGGCGCTCGGAAGATCTCCCGGCTCCACCGGCTGGCCGAAGCCCTCTCGCTGGAACGTGTGGAAGGCCCGACCATACGAGTACATCCGGAACAGGGCCTCGTGGAGCACCTCGTCCTCCGTCGCCGTCGAATGCACCGGGCGCCGCCGAGCTCCGCCCTCCAGCAGCACCTCGAGCAGCGAGCCGTAGATGTCCCGCAGCAGATCGTCCTGGCCCTCGACGTTCGTCGCCAGCGCGATCACCACGTGCTCGGCCGGGAGCATCAGCAGGAACGTGCTCGTCTCCGGCTGTCCGCCCGCGTGCGCCACCACGTAGTGGCCTCGCACCGGGTACGTCGCGAACCCCATCCCGTAGTCCGTCAGCCGCCCGTCCCGCGTCTCCATCGACACCTGCATCATCCGGGTCGTCTCGGGCTTCACCAGTGTGCTTGCGACCACCGCCCGCCCGAACGCCAGCATGTCCACCACCGAAGCCCGTGCCCCGCCTCCGCCGAACCGCGACGACAGATCCAGCTTGTGCGAGTGCGCCAGCCCTCCAGGCCCCACGCGATAGCCCACCGCCTGCCAGCCATCCCGCGTCCGGAAGTCATCCAGCGCCGCGTGCGTCATCCCCGCAGGGCCGAACACCTTTTGTTGCAGCACCGTCCCGAACGGCTGCTGGGACACGTTCTCCACCAGCGCCGCGAGCAGGTTGAATCCATACGAGGTGTAGACGTACTCGGTGCCCGGCTCCACCACCAGCGGCCAGTCCTTGAAGATCGCCAGCGCCTCCGCCGTGCTCATCCGCTTGGTCAGCCGGTTGTCCTTCGCCGGGTCCTTATAGTGGCTGATCCCGCCCAGGTGCCCCAGCAACTGCCGCACCGTCACCGTCCACGGTTTCTCCGGGAAGTCCGGCACCCACTTGCGGATGTCATCGTCGAGCGACACCTCGCCCGCCTCCACCAGCTGCATCACCGTGATCGCCGTGAAGGACTTGGACACCGAGGCCATCCGGTACGTGGTCCTCGGCGTCGCCTTGAGCCGCCGCTCCACGTTCCGGAAGCCGAAGCCCGCCGTCCACGCCTCGTCTCCCCGCACCACGCCTACTGAGAGCCCGCCGAGCTGGCGGCCCTCCAGTTGTTCGCGGATCCGCGCCTCCAGGACGCGCGTCACCTCGGGCGGGAGCGCTTGCGTGCCCGGTGGGAGCTCCAGGGGTACGGGCTTGCTCTTCGCCTGTGCCGCCACCGCCGTGGACAACAGGAGTCCCAGCGTGACGAGCACACGCGGGAGGAGCTTCGAGTGAAGGAACCGCATCAGGGCGTGCTCTCCGCCGTCGTGAGCATCGAGTCCTGCCGGACCAGCTCCGCCAGCAGCCAGGCCCCCACCGTCCCACCGCGATCCATCGGATCCTGGAGGTCCTCGGGCAGGGGAGGCAGCGTCACCGGGAGGCAAGGCTCACCTTCCCAAGCCAGGTTGCTCGCGGGCACCAGCGAGGCACAGCGCAGCGTCGCCAGTCCGTCCTTCGCCAGCGGCTGGGGCAGCGGCTGCGCAGTCCCCGAGTCCAGCACGAGCCAGCGCGCCTCCTCCGAGCGCGGCGTCCAGGCCCTCGCCGCCGCGAGCAGCCGCTGGATGCCTCCCGCCATCGGATCCTTCGGATCGCCTGGAATGAGCGCCACCGGTGGGGCCCGCCTCCAGGGATCCACCTCGTTGGAGAGGGGGGCTCCGCCCAGCAGCGTGGTCCAGGCCGCCACCAGCGCCTCGGGCTGCTCGGCGCGCGGCGTCTCCGACCAGGACTTCAGCAGTGCGTCCGAGATCAGCGCTCCCAGCAGGTCCAGCCCCTTGCCTCGCGGGTGCACCAGATCGTCGTGCACCAGCCCCTTGGTGTGGAAGCGCTGCAGCGAACCCGTGCCTCCCATCGCCGCGAACAAGTCGAAGAACGCACAGCCCTCGGCCAGTGCGATCTTTCGCTCCAGCTCGATGACTTCGAGCAGGTCGGCCCGCTGCTGGAATGGCTTCGACGCGTCCGGGCCCAGCACCGCATCCAGCGGCCCCACCAGCAGGCACGCCGAGGTGGGAGAGCCCAGCTTCACGCGCTGGATGAACCCGTGCAGGTCGCGCTCCACTTTGTCCATCGTCGAGCGCTTCCACTGCAGTCTCTTCACCTCGTTGCCTCCCAGCATGATCAGCACCAGCGCCGGAGACCGCGTGCCGAGCTGCTGCGTCACCGCCTCTTCATCCGCCGTGAGGAAGAGGCTCGCGTCCGCTGCCGGCACTCCCAGCGTGTCCAGCACCAGCCCCGCTCCCGGACGATCCAGCACCAGGCCCTGGATGATCGTGCCCTTCTTGTGAGCGATGAGCTCCAGCGTCTTCGCGCCCTCCGGCAGCGTGAACTCCGTGAGCTGTGAGTGGCCGTCATTCTTCGGCTCGGTCTGCACCAGCGGCTTGCCATCCACGCGCAGCTCGATCGGGCCCGCTCCCTTGTCCAGCCAGAAGAGGGAGCCCTGCGTCTCGCCCTTGATGGCGAAGCGCGAGCGCGCTCGCGGCGCATTCGAGACGTGCACCACCCCCGAGAGCCCGATGGGCACGGGAGAGGGTTTGACGTCCCCCACCGTGTACACCTGCCACCCGTCCGCTGACGTGCCCGTGCGGACCCTCGCGCCGTAGTCCGCGATCCGGTCCACCAGGAGCAGCCCCCGGCCCCCGTTCCCAAACAGGTTCATCAGATCATCCCGGACGACGTCCACGATGCGGTCCGCCGCGATCAGCGAGTTGCCGAACGCCGCCACTGTCACTCTCGAAGCCGCGCTTCCCGCGCGAAGGTTGTCCAGCGAGGTGAAGAATGGATCCAGCGAGCTGCGCGCGCAGAACGGGCCCGCCCACTCGGTGCACGGATTCTCGATGACGCTACCCGGGGCCTTGAGCACGGTGGCCAGCTTGAAGAGCTCCTGGTCCTGCCGCGAGGGCTCGGGCAGTCGCCGCGAGGGCAAGGGCGCCAGCGCACGCGCGATGGTCCGGGCCGCCGCGAGCCTCACCGCGTCCCGATCCGCGGGCGGTTCCGCAGCGGGCACCTTCAGTGCTTCGGCGGGAGGTGGCGGCGGAGCAGGCTCCCCAGGCGCACCTTGAGAGCGAACCGAGACCAGCCCAACGGCGGCGACGACCAGGGCGATGCCTACGGCCGCGAGCCGTCGGTGTGCCGCCCCACGCTGAGAGACCCCCAGAGGGGGCTGAACGTCCATGCGGCGAGTCTAGCCGCACGGCGTCGGCTGGCGAGAGAGCAGCCAGAGAAGCACGCTCCGTGAAACCGCCTAAGTGCTTGGATTCCCTGGGACGATGGATGGACCCTCTCGGCCAGGGGGAGCTGTGCCAGAGTCCGCCGCCCATGAAGACCCGTACTGCGCTGCTCTTGCTTGGGCTGCTCGTCTCGGCATGCGCCACTTCGTCCTCCACGGCTTCGGCTTCGGCTTCCAGCGCCGCTCCTGCCGCCTCTCCCGAAGATGCACGCTTCGCCGCGCTCCTGGACGAGGAGTGGGAGTATGACCTGCGCGAGTCGCCCCTCTTCGCCACCTTCGTGGGCGACCTCCGCTACAACGACCAGCTGGACGACATGTCCCTCGAGGCCATCGAGCGTCACAAGCAGCATGCCCGCGAGCTGCTCGAGCGCCTCAAGGGCTTTGACCGCTCGCGCCTGTCCGAGCCTCGCCAGCTCGACTACGACCTCTTCCGCCTGAACGCGGAGATGGCCGTCGAGGGCCAGCGCTTCCCCGAGGAGTATGTCCAGATCAGCCAGCTCGGCGGCATCCACGACATGATGGCCCAGGTCGCCCAGGCCGTGCCCAAGCGCAACGTGAAGGACTTCCAGGACTTCGTGAAGCGCCTGCGCGCCGTGCCCACCCTGGTCGATCAGGCCATCGCGCTCATGCGCAAGGGCCTCGAAGCGGGAGTCACCCCGCCCAAGGTCACCCTGCGCGACGTGGCCGGCCTCATCCGCAATCAGATCGTCGACTCGCCGGAGAAGAGCCCCATCGTCAGCGCGCTCTTCGAGGGACTCCCGCCCTCGCTCAAGCCCGAAGAGGCCCGGCTGCGCGCCGAAGTCACCGCTGCCATCGGCGAGGCCGTGCTGCCTGCCTACCGCAAGCTGCTGGTCTTCTTCGAATCCGAGTACGCCCCTCGCGCTCGCGAGGCGATTTCCATGTCCGCGCTCCCGGACGGCCAGGCCTGGTACGCCTACCGGGTGAAGGAGATGACGACCACGGAGCTCTCCCCGGACGCCATCCACGCGATCGGCCTCTCCGAGGTGAAGCGCATCCGTGCCGAGATGGAGAAGGTGAAGGCCGCCGCCCAGTTCAAGGGCACGCTGCCGGAGTTCACGCGCTACCTGCTCACGGACAAGCGCTTCACCTTCGGCTCGCGCCAGGAGCTGCTCATGACGTACCGCGATCTGGCCAAGCGCATCGATCCCGAGCTGCCCAAGCTCTTCGGCAAGCTGCCGCGGCTCACCTACGGCATCCGCCCCGTGCCCGAGTTCTCCGAGAAGACCGTGCCCGCCGGCTACTACAACCCGGGCTCCGTAGAGGCGGGCCGCGCCGGCATCTTCTTCGTGAACGCCTATGACTTGCCCTCGCGCCCCCGGTGGTCCGCCGACGCGCTCGTGCTCCACGAGGCCGTGCCCGGCCACCACTTCCAGATTGCCCTCGCGCAGGAGCAGGGAGAGGTGCCCCAGTTCCGCCGCCATGGCCACTACGGCGCCTACGTCGAGGGCTGGGGCCTGTATGCCGAGTCGCTCGGGGAAGAGCTCGGCGTGTACCAGGATCCCTATGCCCGGTTTGGCGGGCTGGCCTCGGAGATGCTCCGCGCCATCCGGCTCGTGGTGGACACCGGCCTCCACTCCAAGGGGTGGACCCGCGACCAGGCTCTCGCGTTCTTCCGCGAGAACTCCGGCGAGCCCGAGAACGACATCGTCGTCGAGGTGGATCGCTACATCGTCAACCCGGGCCAGGCGCTCGGGTACAAAATGGGCGCACTGAAAATTCAGGAGCTGCGCGCCGCCGCCGCCGCCGAGCTGGGGCCGCGCTTTGATGTGCGCGCCTTCCACGATGTGGTGCTCGGCTCCGGCGCACTGCCGCTGTCCATCCTGGAGAGCCGGGTGAAGGCCTGGGTGGTCCAGCAGAAGGCCGCCCCGGTGCCGGCGGCTCCCGCCCGCTGAGGACAAAAAGAAACCCCGAGTCATCTGAGACGCCACGGAGGGCTCGGGTTGGGGTGGTGCCCCTGCTCGAGGGGGAGCGGGGCTCACCGCTCCTGACGGAGGTGGCGCTCCAGCTCCGCGGTAAGACCCCCGAGCGAGGCCCCATCGACGGGGGCGCCGCCATAGCGCGCCTGCCGGTAACGGGTGAGGAAGGCCTCGGCCAGGGAGCCGGCGCGGTCTCCGCGGGTGGTGCGCAGGCGGTGCAGCAGCTCCTCGTCGGTCTCGGTGGGGCTGGGAATGAGGCCCGCGCCCCGCTTCATCGCCCGGAGGTAGCGAGCGTAGGCTGCGGCGAGAGCGGGGCTCTCTCCGCGCAAGGCTGCTCGGGCCTGGGAGACGCGGCCTCTCCGGTAGCGCGCCAGCAGCCGCCAGGCCAGCCCAGCGAGCACCAGCAGCCACGTCACCGGGGAACTCGCCACCCCGGAGAGGGCTTCTGAAGGGGAGTTCCACAGGCGCGCGAGCCCACGCCGGAAGGCCGAGGTGAAGGCCTGCCACGCGGCTCCGAGTTGGCCCGGTGCCTTCTGCGCCATCAGCGCTTCCCGGCTGCGCCACGGGGTCGGATCAAAGGGAACGAAGCGGCCCTCTTCCTCGAGATAGACCTCGACCCATGCGTGTGCATCCCGGGAGCGCACGAGGAAGGCGTCCGAGTAGGGGTTTTTCTCCTGAGGCACGAAGCCACCGGCCAGCCGCGCGGGGATGCCTTGGGCGCGCAGCAGCGCCGCCATGGCGCTAGCGAAGTAGGTGCACCAGGCGGCCCGTTTCTCGCGGATGAGTACGGCCAACGGGCTTCCCTCACCGCGCAGATCGACGGACAGCGAGTACTCGTAGTTGTCGCGGAACCATGCCTCCAGAGCTTCGGCGCGGGCCCGGGAGGTGGTGGCGCCGCGGGTGAGCTGTTCCGCCAGCGGCGCCAGCTCCTCCTTCAGCGCGGGAGGCAGGGAGGTGAGGAGCTCCGTGGGCGGAGGCTCGGGGGGGAGCTGTTCCCGCGCCGAGGAGCGCAGGGTGAGGGTGGTTCCACTGCGCCCCTCCGCACGCAGCGTCCAGCCTCCTACCACCCGGACCTCGACACCCTCGACCGAGTAGGTGCCAGCGGGGGCCGGGAGCTGGTTGCGCAAGGATTGTTGCAGGGTGAGCTCGGTGGTGCGCTGCGCTTCTCCGGGCGCGGGCTTGGGCAGTGTGAGCCGGGTCTGCTCCAACGGGGGCGACGTCATCCACCGAGTCCCATTGAAGACGTCGAACACGGAGGTCCTCAGCCGCTGGACCTCGTCGCCCCGCAGCTCCAGGAGGAGCAGATCGGTGTCGGGCATGCTTCCCTGGCGCTCGAGAGGGATCTCCGACTGCAAGGCGAGGCCCGAGCTGGGCGACATGCTCGACATCATCCGGAAGACGGTGTCCGTCAGCACGCCCTCGCTGGCGCGCACGAAGCGCCACAGGCCGAAGGCCACCCCGAGCACCACGAGCGCGAAGACGCCGAAGCTCAGTCCTCCCGTGAGCCCTGCCTGGCCGATGCGCCCTCTGAAGAATGCGAGGGCCAGGAGGCTCAAGATGACGGCCGCCATGCCCACGTACACGGGGGCGCCGCCCCGGACGGTGACGCTCAGCGACGACAGGAGCAGGGCATAGGTGAGGGCGTAGACCCGCCGGCCGCAGAGGGCACAGAGGGTGGTCAGCGCCACCAGGGCGCCGCACAGCGGGCCCATGAAAGCGGGGGGGATGGGAGCGGGCACCGGCCACAGTCCGCTCAGCACGAACCCGACCACGCCTCCCCCGAGCGCGGAGATCAACAGCAGCGGGGACGAGTAACGAGGCTGCTTGCCGAGGATCAGCCCGGTGGCGAGCACGACGGCGGCGGGGATGCACAGCAGCCAGCGCTCGTGGGCCAGCGCGTGGAGAGCGAGCGCGGCGAGCGCGGGCAGCATCTCCATGCCCCGCTCCAGGCGCGAGGGCAGTGCGTCGTCCTGGCTCATGGCAGCTCCACCACCTCATCGGGAGCGAGCCCCTCGGGCCGGCGATCCGGGCGGACGGAGAGCACGCGGACCGCCACGCCGTGGGCCTTCAGCTTGCGCAGCAGCGCTGCGCGTGGCTCGTCCCAGTCCATCATCACGAGGATGACAGCGGAGAGCTTGCCAGCCTCGGGCAGGAGTGCGGCCTCCAGAGCGTGCATGTCCAGCCGATCCTCGGACTCGAGGCAGGCGAGGATCTCCAGGATGTGCTCGAAGTGGGCGAGGGCGCGGCCCGCCTGGAAGTGGAACACCTGGGAGCCAGCCGCGAAGATGTCGATGATGTACTCCTGGCGGGCGAGCACGTCCGCGATGCCGGCGGCCAGTGAGAGGCTGCGCTCGAACAGGGCTTCGTCCTCGGAGCTGCGCGTCTCCACATCCAGCACCATGGCCAGCCGGACGAAGTACTCCTCTTGATACTCCTTCACCACGAGCCGGCCCGTTCTCGCGAGCGAGGGCCAGTGGATGTCACGGGTACGGTCTCCTTCGCGGAACTCGCGGGTGCCGGCCAGCTCGGTGGACTCGCCCACGCTGGAGGCGATGGGGATGCCGCCCGGCTGGTAGTTGCGCCCGTGGGGCACGTCGAAGCGCTCCAGCGGGGTGAAGCGTGGGTAGACCAGGAGTCGATCCTTCTCCGTCGTGCGGCGGGGCATCTTCACCAGCGCGGAGGGGAAGAAGCTGGAGGCTTGGAGCCAGGGCAGCTCGTAGGCGCCGCGCGTGGCGCAGACGAGGGACAGGTTCACCTCGGCGCGCTCGCCTGGAGCGAGCACCTCGATGACAGGGGGCTCGTCGAGGAACTTCAGCTCTGGGGGCAGGCTGCGCTCCTCCACCACGACCTTGCGAGCGGGGCGGCGGCCGCGATTCTCCACGACGACGCGGTACTGCAAGGTGTCCCCGGCGGAGACGGGGGGTGGCAGGCGCCGGGAGAGCTTGAGGCGTGGCCGGAAGGGCAGCCCGGCCGAGACGCCACCGACGAGGAGTCCGGCACAGAGGCAGAAGAAGACGATGGCGGGCTGGAGTCCCCAGAGCATCATCAAGCCGGCGGCGCCCATGGCCCAGAGCACGGACTGGCCGAGAGGCGTGAGCCAACCGCGGTAGCGCTCGGCCAGGATCCGGACGAAGCGGTGCTCCTCCGGGGGCATCATGAAGGACCAGCGGCGGCGGCGAGCCATGGCGGAGCCTAGCGGGGCAGCGGGACGGAGGAGACGAGCTCGCGCGTGAGGCCCTGCTTGTCCGTGCCGGCGTAGCGGGCTCGGGTATCCAACACCAGCCGGTGGGTGAGCACCGGCACCGCCATCGCCTTGAGATCCTCCGGCAGCACGAAGTCCCGGCCACTCGCGAGCGCCCGGGCCCGGGCCATCCGGGCGTACAGGAGCGCTCCGCGTGTAGAGACTCCCAGCCGCACGCTGGCATGGCCTCGCGTGGCGTGCACCACGCGCAGCAGGTAATCCGCGACCGAGGCCTCCATTCGCACTTCCTCCACGGCTCGCTGCAGCGCCACCACCTCCTCCAAGGTGCAGACCGGCTCCAGCGGTGTGGCGGGCTTCGGTCCGCGTTGCTCGGTGAGCAGGGCTCGCTCCTCGGCCTCGGGCGGGTAGCCGAGCGAGAGCTGCGCGGCGAAGCGATCCAGCGAGGCCTCCGGCAGTGGATAGGTGCCGTGGAACTCCACCGGGTTTTGCGTGGCGATGCACAGGAACGGCGAGGGCAGGGTGCGCGTCTCGCCATCCACCGTCACCTGCTGCTCGGAGAGCCCCTCCAGCAGCGCCGACTGGGTGCGCGGCGAGGCGCGGTTGATCTCATCGGCGATGAGCACGTTGGCGAAGATGGGGCCCGGCTTGAACCGGAACGTGCCGTCCTGGGGGTTGAACAGCGAGGTGCCGACGATGTCCGTGGGCAGCAGATCCGGCGTGAACTGAACCCGCTTGAACTGCCCGCCCATGCTCACGGCCAGCGCCTTCGCCAGCGTCGTCTTCCCCGTGCCCGGCACGTCCTCCAGCAGCACGTGTCCGCCTGCCGCGACGCAGCACAGCACCAACTCCAGCGCCTCGCGCTTGCCCCGGATGGCCTTCTCCAGGCTCCCCAGCAACCGGGTGATGAGGGTGCGAGCCTTCTCGGCCTGCTCGGCGCTCGGAGGAGGGGAGATCGGGGCGGATGCCGTACGCATGTTCGCAGCGTAGCAGTCCCTGCCCGGCGCTCGGAGGGGGGAACGGCCAGGGAGCGTGACAAAGGCCCGGACTCCAGGCGAACCTGTCGAAAACCACTGAGGGGGACACCTTGCGCAAGATCCTGCTGTGCGTGCTGGGAACCGTCGCCGTTCTGCTGAGCGGCTGCGACGATGACACCTACGAGTTCACCGAGCTGGAGCCCGCTGCCCCGCAGCATGTGCTGCCTGCGGGCAACGGGGCGCTCTCGGTGGCCGTGAAGAACTCGGGCACCGCGACCTGGAAGAAGGGAGACGTGACGCTCGTCCTCTCTCCTCAGGAGCAGGAGGGCTGGAGCGGCGGTACGCTCCAACTCGAGAAGAACGTGAAGCCTGGAGAGGCGGCCACGTTCACGGGCACCGTCGCCACGCCCGCCTTGCCGGGCCTCCACGAGCTCACGTGGACCCCCCACCACAAGGACAAGGCCTTCGCGAACACCGTCCGGACCTCGGTGGAGGTGACGTGCTCGGATGGCATTTTCTGCAACGGCGAGGAGCGCTTCTCCAACGGCCAGTGCGTCAGCTCGCGCTCGGCCTGCGACGATGGCACAGAGTGCACGATAGACGACTGCGACGAGGTGGGGCGCATCTGCGTGCACACGCCCTCTGGGACGTGCGCGACGTGCCGGGCCGGTCCTTCCTGCACCCCTGACTGCGCGGGCAAGCAGTGCGGAGATGACGGGTGTGGCGGCGAATGCGGCACCTGTGGCGCGGGCCAGGGGTGCGCGCAGGCGATCTTCCAGTGCAAGTCCGACGCGCAGCCGGGCACCTGCCGCTCGCCGCTGCCCCTGGTGGCGGACGGGACGCCGCTGGCTGGGGACCACACCCTCCAGGGCGATACTTCCGCGGGCATCCATCAGGCGGTGCCCTCGTGCAACAGCACCAGCACCGCAGTGGAGTCCGTCTACACCTTCACCCTCACCCAGCGGATGGGCTTGGAGGCGCGCGTCTCCGGCTACGACACGGTGCTCCACTTGCGCAAGAAGCGCACGGCGGACGGCGCGGCGGACTGCCTCGACAACACGCCCAACAAGACGGTGGCGTGCAGCGATGACTCGTCGCCCCCGGGGGACTACGGCTCGCGCATCACCGTGGCGCTGGATCCGGGCACCTACTACCTCATCGTCGACGGCTTCGATGCCGCGCAGTCCGGTGCGTTCACGCTGAAGACGCGCTTCACCCCGGACGGCTGCGTCCCCAAGTGCGACGGCGTGTACTGCGGCGGCAGCGACGGCTGTGGCGGCAACTGTGGAGCGTGTGACGCGGGCCAGGTCTGCATCAGCGGGCGCTGCCTGCAGAGCCCGTGCACGCCGCAGTGTGATGGAAAGGAGTGCGGCGACGACGGCTGCGGCGGCCAGTGCGGCTTCTGCCCGGAGGCAAAGCTCTGCGTGCCGTCCTCGGGACTGTGCCAGACCTTCCAGGACTGCAACCACCTGCGGCCCCAGTGCTCGCCGGGCTGCGGGGCCACGGAGTTCTGCGGCTCGGACTGTGTCTGCCACCCTGTCACCGAGTCGCTGCCGGATCTGATCGTCGACGAGCAGCGGCTCAAGAACGAGATCCTCTTTGACTCGGTCTACGTCACGGAGAACTCGTGCGCGAAGGTGGAGGAGTGCGTGACGGGCATTGGCGAGCGCCGTGTGCTGCGCTTCAGCGTGGAGGCGGTGAACCAGGGCTTCGCCACCGCCACGGTGCCGCCGCCTGCGGATCGGCCGGACCTGTTCACCTTCTCGCCCTGCCATGGCCACTACCACTTCAGCGGCTTTGCCTCGTACGCCCTGCTGGATCTGCAGGGCCACGTGGTGCTCACCGGCCGCAAGCAGGCCTACTGCATGGAGGACACGCAGCGCGTGGTGGCGGGGCCCAGCGTGTCTTGCTCCAAGGAGTTCGACTGCTCCAACCAGGGCATCCAGCGCGGCTGGTCCGATCTCTACGGCAACACGCTGGACTGCCAGTGGCTGGACATCACGGACCTGGCCCCGGGCGACTACCGCCTCCAGGTGACGCTCAACCCGGCGCGCGCCTTCCAGGAGGCGACGCTGGACAACAACACCTCCAGCGTCCCTGTGACGATCCCGCCTCCGTAGGCCAGAGGCGGGGCCGGCGGCAGCGCCCTCAGCTCACGGGCGCTGCCCACGCTCCTCGAGCACCTCGAGCGCCCGCACGCGCCCGCGGTGCAGCGAGCTCTTCACCGTGCCCTCGGGGATGTGCAGCACGTGGGCGATCTCCGGATAGCTGAAGCCGCGCACCTCGCGCAGCCACAGCACCTGGCGCTGCAAGTCACTCACCTGCTTCAGCGCATCCCCGAAGTGCCGCTGCATCTCCTCGCCCACCGCCTGGGCCTCCGGAGAAGTGGGCTCCTGGAGCTCGTAGCTCAGCTTCTCGCGGCGCTTGCGCGCCCGCAGCCAGTTGATGCTGCTGTTGACCATGACGCGGTGCAGCCAGGTGGTCCACGCCGCCCGCCCGGTGAAGCCCTCGGGCTTGCGAGCCAGCCGCGTGAACACGTCCTGAACCACATCCTCCGCGTCATCCACGTCTCCCACTATCCGCCGCGCAATGGCCAGGGCCCGTGTGCGATGTTGGCGGTAGAGCTGCGAGATGGGGGGGAGCACGGCGACACTGGCACTCATGACATGCCTCCTGTGGCCCCCGCATAAGGGGCTTAGGGCATGTAACGGGCGAGGCTGCGGAAAGATCTGTCCCTTGCCGCGGCGCGCAATGTCGGTGAAGGGCTTACTCCAGATCCTCCTCGGCCTTGCCGATGCCCCACTCTTTGAGACGCTTGAAGAGGGTGGAGCGTGCCAGGCCCAGCTCTTTGGCCACGCGCTCGCGGTTGTGGCCGTAGCGGCGCAGGGTGAGCTCGATGATCTGGCGCTCGGCCAGTTGCAGCATCTGCTCCAGGGTGAGGCCCTCGGGCATGGTGAGGACGAGCCCAGCGGCGCCCGCGGTGATGCGGCTGAGCTCCTGGTCGAAGGAGATGTCGCCAATGTCGATCTGTGGCCCCTTGCGCAGGAGCAGGGCGCGGTGGACGACGTTGCGCAGCTCGCGGATGTTGCCGGGCCAGGGGTGCTTCTGGAGCTTCTCGAGGCCGCCAGGGGTGAGCTTCACCGTTTGCCCTCGGGGCGAGTACATGCGCACGAAGTGGTCCGCCAGTGCCGCCAGGTCTCCCGCGCGGTTGCGCAGGGGCGGCAGCAGCACGGGCATGACGCAAAGCCGGTAGTAGAGGTCCTCGCGGAACCGGCCCTCGCGTGCGAGGGACAGCAGGTCTCGGTTGGTGGCCGCCACCACGCGCACGTCCACATGGGTGGGGCGGCTGGCGCCCACGCGCTTGATCTCTCCGCTCTCCAGGGCGCGCAGCAGCTTGGCCTGCAGGTTCATCGGCAGCTCGCCGATCTCGTCCAGGAAGAGGGTGCCGCCGTGAGCCTCCTCAAAGGCACCCCGGCGTGTGCCCTGGGCACCGGTGAAGGCGCCCTTCTCGTGGCCGAACAGCTCGCTCTCGATGAGCTCCTTGGAGATGGCGGCGCAGTTGACGGGGATGAAGGCCTTGTCAGCGCGCTCGGAGCAGGTGTGCAGGGCCTTGGCGACCAGCTCCTTGCCGGTACCGGACTCGCCCAGGATGGTGACCGAGATGGTGGAGGGTGCGACCCGCTCGATGAGCTCCACGAGGCTGCGCACGGCCGGATCGTTGCCGATGATGCCGTGGGAGGAAGCGCCCTGCTTGTTCTTGGACGCCGGCTCGAGGATGAGCTCCGTTTCGCCTACCCGGAGCACGGTGTTCAGGGGCACCTCCACGTCGAAGATGCGGACGTTGCCCAGGAAGGAGCCGTTGGTGGAGTTCAGGTCCACCACATGGAAGAAGCCCTGGTTGCGCGTCAGCTTGAGGTGTCGGCTGGAGATGAAGCGATCCTGGACGACGATGGTGTTGGACGGATCCTTGCCGAGGGTGAAGGAGGTGTTGTCGGTGAGGTCGTGGAGAAACTCGGTGTCCCCCTGTTTGACGCGCAGCTGGGCCGGCTGGCTGTCTCGAGCCTCGGTGTTCACGGGCGAGATGTCGGTGCTCAGGCCCACGCCGGTGGGGCCTGCAGTCTCTCCGGTGCCGCGCTCGCGGTACATCGCGCGCCACCTGCCCAGGGCGATGTCGGCGCCATCCTGCAGCTCGCCCTGCTTCATGGACTTGCCAGCGACCAAGGTGCCGTTGCCGGACAGATCCTCGAATTGGCAGGTCTTCCCATTGTAGATGAGCGCCACGTGCTGGCGGCTGACGTCGGGATCCGGGATGACGACGTCACTGCGCTCGCCGCGGCCGAGCACGACGCGCTGCCGGTCGATCGCGAACCTGAGCACTTCCTCGCCCCGGCGAAAGAACACCAACTCTGGCATGGCCACCTTTCCTGAGGACGGGGGCGGCTTTACACGTGGGGTCGGTGCGTTGGCAACAAAAGAGACTTGATGGGTAGGCATATTTTCGTGTGCCTCACGAGGTTGGATGGGATGGACTGCGGTCTATGCGCTGGTACAGCACGCGGTGGGCCAAGCTCCAGCCATCCAGAAAACAGGCACTTACGGGCGGTGGAGGCCTGAGACTGTCCACCGGCGTGGACGGGGCGTCCGCGGCCGACAACTGCGGATACGATGGTTGGCAACACGGGCCTTGGGGGACTTCATGATCGTTTGGCGCGTCGTCGCTGTTCTCCTCGGGTGCTTCTGGTGGCTGACGGGCTGTGGACCCCTCTCGGAACCCGGCGAGGCTTCGCTCAGCCTCCACTCGCGCTTCACGCTCGACAGCCAGTGCACGCCGCCCGCGCGCGTGCGGGACATCCATCCAGGCCCCGCCAGCGCCTTCCCATCCAGAGTGGACGACAGGGTTCCGCAGCTGGCCGCAGCCAGAGGGTGGCTCTTCTTCGGCGCGACCGACGGGGCGTTGGGCGAGGAACTCTGGCGAAGTGATGGCACCGCTGCGGGCACGCAGCGCGTGAAGGACATCTCCCCAGGGGCGTCCCCCTCCTCGCCAACGGAACTGACGCCGGCTCAGGATGGCCTCTTCTTCTCCGCATCGGAGGGTGTCTCCGGTCGGGAACTCTGGTGGAGCGACGGCACCCCAGAGAGGACAAAGCGGGTCGCGGACGTGGCCCCGGGTGCAGCGGACTCCTCTCCCGCCGAGCTCACCGTGGTGGGTGAGCGGCTCTTCTTCACAGCGGACGACGGCACTCACGGCAGCGAGCTGTGGATGCACCACCGGACGGACGGGAGCACCGGCTTGGTGAAGGACATCCGCCCAGGCTCCTTCGGGGCCGTGGCCTCCGAGCTCACCGCCCTGGGCGACAAGCTCCTCTTCTCAGCGAATGACGGAGCGCTGGGCCAGGAGCTGTGGATCAGCGATGGCACCGCTCAGGGCACGGCGATGGTGAAGAACATCTTCAAGCTCTACGACTCGAGCCCTCAGAGCATGGTCGTCATGAACGGGCGTGCCTACTTCTCCGCGGATGACGATGAGTGGGGCCGTGAGGTGTGGTGGAGCGACGGCACCCTCTTGGGCACCGACATCGTCGCCAACATCTGGCCCGAGCTCGCCGACTCGAACCCCACCTCCCTGACTGTTGTCGGAGGCAACAAGCTCTTCTTCGCCGCGACCGAGCCGTTCTTTGGCCGGAAGCTATGGGTGAGCGATGGGTCGGAGAGCGGTACGGTGCGGGTGATGGGCCAGGTGCAGGGCTCAGAGGGGAGTAGTCCACAGGGGCTCACGGCAGCCGGTGACCAGCTCTTCTTCCTGGCCTATGACGACCAGGGCCAGATCGGGCTGTGGCGCACCGATGGCACGGAGGAGGGAACCCGCTGGCTCAAGAGGGAGGGGATCGACAGCTCAGGCCACCCGCCCCCCATGAAGAGCGTGGGGAAAGTCCTCTACTTCGCGGGCTCTGATGCCAGCAGCGGCACCGAGCTGTGGAAGAGCGATGGGACCGTGGAAGGCACGGTCCAGGTGATGGATCTCGTCCCGGGCCCGGGGGGCTCCTTTCCGCGTGACTTGACCCGCGCCGGTTCAAAGCTCTTCTTCGTCGCGCATGATCCCGAGGCGGGAGAGGAACTCTGGGCCCTGGATCTCTGCGACCGGGCTCCGCCCCTGGTGACCTGCCCGGCGGCCATCTCCGTCGAGGCCACGAGCCTCCAGGGGATGCCCGTGTCCTTCGCCGCCATCGCGACGGATGACTTCACGGAGGCGCCCGTGCTCGAGTACAGCCAGGCGTCCGGAAGCACTTTCCCGCTCGGGCGCACCGAAGTGGCCGTCACCGCCCGGGATGAGGCCGGCAACACCGCCAGCTGCACCTTCCCGGTGACCGTTCAGGACACCACGCCTCCGGTCCTTCGCTGCCCTTCGTACACTTTCATCGAGGCCTCGGGGACCGGGAGCGTCGTGGTCCAGTATCCAGAGGTGGTGGCGAGCGACACGCTCTCCCCCGTGAGCATTGCCTTCGATCCTCCCAACGGCAGCGCGCTTCCCATCGGCGACGTCACCCCTGTCACAGTGACGGCCACGGATCAGGCGGGGAACACCAAGCGCTGCCAGTTCAAGGTCGCGGTGGAGAATCCGGACGCGGAGGGGCCTGATAGCTCCTCGGGCTGTGGCTGTGGCGCCCAATCGAGCGGCTGGGCTGGAGGTTCCTTTCTATGCATGGTGCTGGCGCTGATCCGTACCCGGCGCATGGGGGAGGGCAAGCGATGAACGGTTCAGATTCAGGAGGACGTGGGAGGCGTCTCGCACCGTAGCGCCGTAAGGATCGCCTCCAGTTCGCGGATCTGCGGAGGCTTCACGAGGTGGTGATCGAACCCGGCCTGCTTCGAGCGCATCCGGTCACTCTCCTGCCCATACCCCGTCAGCGCGACGAGGATCGGCTGTCTTCCACCTCGGCCCCGGATCTCCGCCGCTACCTGGTACCCATCCAGCCCCGGCAGGCCAATGTCCAGGAAGACGAGATCCGGTTGCCACTCGGCGGTGACCTTCAGCGCCAGGGTGCCATCCAGTGCCACGCGCGCCTCGTGCCCGAAGTCCTGGATGAACTCGCCCAGCGACTCCGCCGCATCCTTGTTGTCGTCCACCACCAGGACGCGGCAATGCTCCACCGCCCGGCGCTCGTCCACCCTTGCCTGGGAGCCCGAAGCCTGCAGGGCCGCCGCCTCTTCCTCCTGCAAGGGAATCCGGACGATGAACTCGCTGCCCTTTCCAGTCCCCTCGCTGCGAGCCTCGACGGTGCCACCGTGCAACTCCACCAGCTTGTGGACGATCGTCAACCCGATGCCCAGCCCGCCCTGGGTCCGTGACAGGTCCCGGTTGCCCTGCTGGAATAGCTCGAACAGGTGCGGCTTCAAGTCGTCCGGAATGCCAATCCCGTTGTCGCGGATGCGCAGCTCGGCCAGGTCGCCGGAGCGCTCGATGCTCACCCAGATGCGGCCGCCCGTGTCCGTGTACTTCGCCGCGTTGGTGATCAGATTCATGAGCACCTGATCCACGCGGACGGGATCCGCCAGCACATGGAGCGGCCGCATGGGCAGCGAGACGGACACGTCGTGCTTGCGCGACTCGATGTGTTCCCGTGTGGCATCCAGCGCCCGTGACACCGCCTTGCCCAGGTCCACGCGCTCCTTGCGCAGCTCGATCTTCCCCCGGGTGATGCGAGAGACCTCGAGCAGATCATCCACGATGCGGGCCAGATGACTGGCCTGCCGCAGGGCGACCTCGAGCTGCCGGTCCACCGGCGAGGGCCCCAGTCGCTTGCGGATGAGGTGCAGGGACGTCTGCAGTGGCGCCAGCGGATTGCGCAGCTCGTGCGCCAGCATCGCGAGGAACTCGTCCTTCCGGCGGTCGGTGGCCTTCAGCTCCTCCATGAGGGCCTCGACCTTCTTCCGCGCCAGCACTTGGTCGGTCACGTCGAAGTCGAAGGTCATCACCCCGTCAATCTCTCCGGCGGCGGAGCGCACGGGCAGGTAGGTGATGTTCCAGTAGGTGTCCCGGAACTCGCCCGTCTTCGGATCGACGAACTTCGCCAGCCGCTCCTTGGCGTAGAACGGCTCGCCCGTGTGGAAGACGCGAAGGATGAGCTCCGGGTAGTCCTGCCCGCGGAACTCGGGGACGGCCTCCAGCAGCGGCTTGCCACGCACCTCCCGTCCCCCCAGCGCCTGGATGCTGAGCGGGTGCGCGAACTCGAAGATGAGCTCGGGACCGCGGAAGAAGGTGATGAGGGCCGGCACGTCCATCAGCATGGACTTGAAGCGGTGGCGCTCGGCCTCGGCCTGCCGGCGCAGGCGCGCGAGCTCCAGGTGCGCGGCCACCCGCGCCACCAGCTCCTTCGCGGAGAACGGCTTGACGAGGTAGTCATCCGCGCCAGAGCGCAGGCCGTCGACGCGCGACTCCTCGCCCGCACGTGCCGACAGCATGATCACCCCGATACCCACGGTGAGTGGGTCCGCTCGCAAGGCCTGGAGCAGCCCGAAGCCGTCGAGGTTGGGCATCATGACATCGGTGAGGACCACATCCGGCGGCCGCTCCCGGATGGCCGCGAGCGCCTGCATGCCATCCGCTGCGGTCTCCACGGTCCAGTGCTGTCCCAGGAGCCGGGCGATGTACTCGCGCATGTCCGCGTTGTCGTCGACGACGAGCACGCGGGCCGGTGTGGACACCCTGCCACGTGGCAGCGCACCCTGGACGACGGAGGAGGCGGCGAGAGCTTCTCCTGGGGAGCCCGGCAGCCACCGCATCGCCTCGGCCACATAGGACTCGGCGCTCACGGCGGTGCTCGCCAGGGAGCGGCCCGTACCCATCCGCTCCGCTGGGAGGTGCGCGGTGCCGGTCGGAATGGACACGGTGAAGCGGCTGCCCTGGCCCAGCTGGCTCGTGACGCGGATGCTCCCGCCGTGGAGCCGCGCGAGATCCTGCACCAGCGCCAGCCCGATGCCCGAGCCCTCGTGCGTCCGGGAGCGCGTGCCCTCGATGCGGTGGAAGCGCTCGAAGACGCGTGGGAGCTCCGCCTCCGGGATGCCGGGGCCGGTGTCTTGGACCTCCAACTCGACGTGGTCCCCCGCCGCGCGCAGGGAGATGCGGATGCTGCCCTCGAACGTGAACTTGAAGGCGTTCGACAGCAGGTTGAGGACGATCTTCTCCCACATTCCACGGTCGACGTGGACCGGCTCGGAGAGGGGCGGGCAGTCCACCTCGAAGCGCAGTCCACCGCGCTCGATGGCGGAGCGGAACGCGCTCGCCAGATCCTTCGTGAGCGTGGACAGATCCGTCGGCTCGTACGCCGCCTGCATGCGCCCCGCCTCGATGCGGGAGAAGTCCAGCAGCGTGTTGACGAGCTTCAACAAGCGCAGCTCGTTGCGGTACACCGTCTCCAGGTCGGCCCCCGTGAGCGCGCGGCTGGGCGAGGCGAGCGCATCCTCGGTGGGGCCGAGCATGAGCGTGAGCGGCGTGCGGAACTCGTGGCTGACGTTGGAGAAGAAGGCCGTCTTCGTGCGATCGAGCTCGGCGAGCGCCTCGGCTCGTTTCTTCTCCTCTGTGTACGCCTGGGCGTTGGCGAGGCTGGCGGCGATCTGCCCGGATGCCAGACCGAGGAAGCCCTGGTAGCCCTCGTCGAGCAGTCGGAACGGATTGAGCCCGACGATCAGGATGCCCGCGCGGCCCGTCTGCCCGGTTGAGGCAATGGGAAGGGCCATCGCGCGGGCGGTCGGCCGAGGCCATCCCCCTGTGGGGAGACTGCCGAACGAGGACTCCAGTCCCTCGATGAGCTGGGCCTCGTGGTTCCGCAGCACCTGGGCGAAGGGCCAGCCCGAGCGGTCTTCCAAAGAGGCGGACTCGGGAGCTGCCCGGTGCCCCCGCTCGATGCCCGCCACACCGGCCAGAGACACCGTCCGCCCATCAGGCTCGGTCAGGTAGAGCAGAGCGAAGGGGATGTCGCGCGGGTTGGTGGACAGGGACTCCGAGGCGCGCCGGCAGACCTCCTCGAGCGTCCGGGCGTCCGAGGTCCTCGCGGCCAGCTCTCGCAGGAGCACCAGTTGGCGCTCGCCGATGATGCGCTGGGTGTCGTCCGAGTTGGCGCAGAGGATGCCGCCGGGGCCACCCTGCTCATTGGGTACGGGGCTGTAGGAGAACGTGTAGTACGTCTCCTCGGGGTAGCCGTTGCGCTCCATGATGAGGAGGAGCGCCTCGTCATAGGTGCCTTCGTTGGCGCGCATGGCGGAGGCGGCGCGCGGCCCCACTTGATCCCAGATCTCCCGCCAGACGACGGACGCGGGCTGGCCGAGCGCCTGCGGGTGCTTGCCGCCGACGATGGCCTTGTACGCGTCGTTGTAGAGGTTGATGAGGGAGTCCCCCCACCAGACGAACATCGGCTGGCGGGAGGTGAGGATGACGCGGAGGCACGTCTTCAGGCTCTGTGGCCACGTCTCGACAGGCCCCAGGGGTGTCTGGGACCAATCCATGGCACGCATGCGCGCGCCCAGCTCACCTCCGCCGGTGAAGAGGCTCATGCCCCCAACGTATCAACGCTTGCCGAGGAAAGAGAGCTTACCCATCGAGCCGCTGAGGCGCCCCGCGCGGAACTTCGGGTCCTCCTTGTCCGGAGGCAGGATGGACAGGCCCAGGCCGGCGGTGCCCAGCTCCTTCACGAGCTCCGGCTCGACGCGGATCTTGATGTCCATGGCGGGCTCTGCGTACTGCAGGCGCTTGTTGAGCTTGAGGGTGCCGGTGCCGAGGATCTCCAGCTGATCGCCGCCGAGCCGGAGCTTGTCCACGGTGCCCAGGCCCTTCTCGAAGCGGATGTTGGCGGAGAGCTCGCCCACGGGGATGCGAGGCAGGCCGCCCGGGAAGAGCAGGGACACGGGGCTGCCCTGGCTGGCCACGCCCGAGCCCTCGACGCTGCCCTTGAGCAGCAGGTTCTGGCCATCGAGCACCAGCTCGCCATCGGCCTGGGACAGATCCGGCTCGCCGGGGCGGCCACCGGTGCCCTCGGGCGCGGGCAGGCTCAGGTTCAGCGAGCCATTCAGGCTGCCCTCCAGATCCAGCCCGGTGAAGTTCTTGAGGTTGCCTGCGCCGGGATCGAGCTTGGCCAGCTTGACGCGCACCTCCAGCGTCTTGCGGCCACCGATGTTGCCGGTGATGGTGCCGCCCAGGGCGTTGGAGTCGAAGGCGACGCCCAGCGGGAACAGGGTGGGGCGCAGGGACACGGAGTCGATGGTCAGCGCCTCGCCCAGCTCCGCCGGCCCGAGCATGCGCGCGGTCGACGGATCGCCGCTGGTGAGGGCGGCAACGGTCTCGGCGCTGAGGGGCGCGGGCGGCTGGCTCACCTTCACTCCCTTGGCGGTGAGCCCAACGAGGCCGGGGCGCAGTGTGTCGATGCGGACCACATAGCCGGCCTTCAGCGCCTCGGTGGCGATGCGCGCGCGCAGCGCGCCATACGGGAAGGTGAGGAACAGGCAGAGGACGAGGGCGAACAGCGAGAAGGCGCTGTAGCCGACGATGATCTTCCAGCGGGCGGTCTTGGTCTCGGTAGCCATGATGTCACTGCGGAGTCGACGGCTGCGTGCCTTGCTTCAGCCGGTAGGTGGCGACGGTGGCCCACGCCGTCAGGGTGTCAGTGGCCGGGCGGGGCTCCAGGCGCAGGTACTTGACCTTGATGATGCCGGGGCCGCCCTCCACGGTGCGCAGGAAGTCGGTCAGCTTGCGCAGGTCCACGTCGGTGAAGGTCAGCTCGATGCTGCTCTCGAGGATGTTCCCATCGCCGATGCCCACCTCGCCCTTGGGCGTCATGTTGGGGGCGTCCAGGCCCGCGGCGCTGGCCTTGTCGGAGATGTACGTGAGCAGGCGGACGTCGCTGCTGGTCAGCTGCTGCTCCACGGCGTTGCGAGCGGCAGTGGCCTGGGCGTAGCTGGCCGCCAGTTGCTGCACTTCCTGGAGCTTGGCGAGCTTGTCTTGGGTGCGGCGCCGGTAGCCGTTGGCGCTGTTGGCGAAGGACAGCACCGTGATGAAGAGGATGAAGAGCAGCACGGCGGAGCCGGCCACCACCACGAGGCGCCGCTCGCGGGCGCTGAGCTGCTCGAAGCGCAGCCGCAGATCATTGAGGAGTTGCTTCATGGCCTAGCTCTCCGCCCCCGGCTGGTTGGGGCACTGCACCTGGATGTCCAGACGGAAGGTCACCTTCTGACCGTCCCGCGTCTTCTCCACCTTGCCCGGGTTCACCTCGCGGAAGCACCGGTGCGTCTTCAGGGCGGTGGTGAGGGTGTCGATCTCCTTGGAGCTGTTCGTCTCGCCCTGGAGGATGACGCGCTCCAGATCGATCTGGATGCGCTCGATCTTCACGGGCACCTCCGGGGGGATCCTCTGCGTCACCTCCGCCAGGAGGTTCACCGCCGTCACCTTCGGGAGGGCGGCGGCCGGGCTCTCCACGCCGCGCAGCAGGTTGAGCGCGCGGTCATAGTTGGTCTCGCACTTGCCGAGGATGCGCTCGGTGGTCTTGCAGAGCACCGCGTCCACCTTGGCCTCGTTGCGCGCGAGCACGGTGTTGCGCACCACGCCGCTGGCGATGAACAGCAGCAGCAGGGTGGCGGCGAACGAGCCCAGCAGGCCGATCTTGTCCTTCACGTAGTCGAAGTCGCCCTTGAAGCCGAACTCGCCACGGCGCAGGTTGAAGCGCGGGGCCTTGGCACCCGAGGCCTGCCCGCGCAGCGCCAACGAATAGGCCTGGACGGCCGAGGGCTGGACCTCCGCGGGGATGGAGGAGGCTGCCTCGTTGGGCAGCGCGAGCACGCGCACCTGGAGGTGGAGATCCTTCTCCAGTTGCTCGGCGAGCCCCTTGAGGCGGGCGGTGCCGCCGCACAGCACCACGGCGCCCACGTTGCGCTTGGTGCGGGCGGTGAAGGCCTTGAAGGTGGGGCGCAGCTCGCGGAGCACCGGCTGCAGGCCGCGCACGAAGGCGGAGGCGGCGCGCTCGGCATCGGGGCCCTGGGCCGTGGCGGCGCTCGCCATGGCGCCGTAGGTCTCCTTCCACTGGTGGGCCTCGGCCAGGGGCGTCTGGAACTCGGCGGCGAGCGCACGGCTCAAATCCCTGCCGCCGCCCGCGAAGGTGCGAGCGAACTCCACGCCCACGCCCGGCTTGCCGATGGCCACCGTGGTGCGCTCGTGGCCGATGTCCACCACGGCGATCGCCTCGGCCTCACCGAGCCCGTCGAACATGGCGGGCGTCTGGATGAAGAGGTTCTGGTAGGTGATGCCGGGGTGGGTGATGACGCGCGGGTCCACCTTCAGCTCGGTGAGCAGGCCCAGGAGCCAGCTCAGCTCCTCCTTGCGGACCACGCCCACGAGCACGTCGCTGTTGGCCTTCGCCTTCTGGCCCACCACCTGGTAGTCGAAGAGGACCTCGCTCAGGTCGAACGGCAGCTGGCTCTCCACCTCGAAGGGGAGGGCGGCCTCCAGCCGCTTCGGGTCGCTGAAGGGCAGGGTGAAGGCGTGGGTCAACAGCGTAGGCCCGGGCAGGGCGACGATGACCTGATCGGCCTGCATGGGCTGCTGGGCAAGCAGCTCCTTCACGGCGGCGCGGAGCGTCTCGGTGCGGTCGCCCTCGGCGCGGCGCACCTCGGTATAGGCCTTGGTGGTGTAGCCGCGGATGTTCGACTCGAACAGGACGCCCTTGACGGAGTAGCTGCCCAAATCGAGGCCAAGAATGCGGGCCATCTTTATTCCTCTCTCCAATACAGGAGCTTGCCGAGCGAGTCGTCCAGCTTGACCACGGCGGTGATGGTCTTCTGCACGCTGCCCGCCTCTCCCACGGACTTGATGGTGAAGGTCTGGCTCTTGTCACCCACGAGCCGGTTGTTGGTCGCGCTGGCCTTGATGGCCGGGTTGATAGGGATGCCGGCGGACTCCACCACGCTGACGAAGTCCTGCACGGACATGCCGAAGAAGCTGAACATGCGCGCCGAGCGGATGCGGGTGATGACCTCGTTGATGAACACGGGATCCTTCAGCCGCGGATCCGGGTGCGAGGGGTCCGCCACGGAGAGGATGGCCATGTACATCATCATCGGGTCATCCGTGTTCACGTTGGGGCGCGAGTTCACGTCCGGGTACACGGTGAGCCGGTCGCGGAAGGCGGCCATGAACATGTCGGTGACGCCGTGGACGCGGTACAGCTCGTCCACGCTGTCGAAGCGGGCGTTCTTGGCCTCGTAGCGCGGGTCGAAGCGGTCGTAGTTGCTGTCCTCGGGCGAGAAGCCCGCGGCGAAGGGGTTGACGGGATCGGCCACGTTGATGGCGGACTGCACCTCGTCCTCGTCCACCCAGTCCTTGAGGGCGATGACGACGTCCTGCGGGGTGACGCGGACGCGGTTGGCATCGTCGCGGTTGAAGAGGAACTCGAAGCGCTTGTCGCCGAGCAAGTCCAGCAGGCGCGCCGCGGTGGGCAGCGCATCCGTGGCGAGGCCCGCCAGCCGGTGGATGTTGAGCTTCTCCTCCTCGTCGCTGATGTTCGCGAGGAAGCAGCCCTCGAAGCCGCCGAAGGAGCGCTTCAGGGGCTGAGCCCCCAGCGCCTGCTCCGCGTCCTCGTCCTCCATGGTGAAGTTCTCGTCCTGGGGCTCCGCGGCCTTGCCGTCCTTGCCCTCGCCCACATCGCTGCGCACCAGGCCCTTGAGCATGTGGCAGTCCACGCGCGCCAGCTTCCAGAGCTGGATGTTGAGCGTCTGCGCGGCCTGCTGCTGGCCTCCCGCGGCCCCGGCACCGCCACCCGTGAGGGCGCTGAGGATGCCGCCCAGGTTGGGGATGGGCGTCTGGTCCACCTGCTTCTGGAAGCGCAGCAACAGGCGCCCCAGGGACAGGCCGGAGCGGGCCATGTAATAGGCGCGCACCTCGTCCCGCTGGTTGGCGGCCAGCTGCAGATCCACACGCGTGTTGTAGGCGAACTCGGTCGCCACCACGGTGAGCAGGGTGATGGAGATGACGGCGATGATGAGCGCCACACCTCGCGCGCGGCGATCGCGCTTCGCGGGCGAAGCGGGCGGGCGGGCGGAGCGGCGCCTGGGCGTCTGTGAGAAGAACCTGGGCATTTAGAACCTCGGCAGCTCCGTGTTCAGCATGATTCGGGCCTGGGTGGTGTAACGCGCCTCCTTACCGTTCTCGTCCAGGGCGAAGATCGTGATGCGCACGCGGGTGGGAAGGAAGGACTTCTTCTCATTGCGGCGCGTGTCCCACTCGTCCTCCCACTCCTTGCGCTCGGAGTCCCAGTAAGCGAACTCGATCTTCTTCACGCCCTCGAAGAGCGCGTCCGTGGTGCCGCCCCGGTCCATGCGCTCGCCGATGTTCGGGTTCTCCCGCCGCTTCAGATCCTGCCGGCTCCGCGCGCCCTTCTCCGTGGAGCTCTCCACGAAGTACTCCACCACGGACTGATCAGACTCCTTGGAGTCCGTGTACAGGCGCTGGTGCGCGAACGTGGTGAACAGCAGCCGGTCCCGCTCGCCGACGAAGTTGGTGGGCCGGTCGTTGGAGTCCCGGTAACGCTTGGGATCGTACCGGTCGCTCACGTACGCGGAGCCAATCTCACGGGCCATGCGGTTGAGCGCCGCGCGGACCATGCGGTAGTGGTCGGCCTCGCCTTCCACCAGCTCCTTGGCGCGGAAGCCCGTCTGGAAGGCCATGGCCACCATCGTGCCCATAAGGGCGGTGATCGCCACGGCGACCATGACCTCCATCAGCGTGAAACCCCGGATCGTGCGTCTCATTGGGAGCTCTTTCCGCGAGGGTTGAAGATGCCGCCACCCGTCCTGGGCACGTTGAGTCCACCGCCGGGGATCTGACCCGAGTTGAGCTGATCCAGCTGCTGCTGCCGGTTGACGAGGGGCTGGCGGGTGACGGGGTCCAGCATCTGCCCGTTGGGGCCGGGGATCGGGTTGGGGACGAGCTGGCCGGTGGCGGGGTTCACCCACTGGTTGGACGTCTCCGGAGGCTGCTGGCCCCGGGCGGCGGCCGCGGCGGCTGCGGCGCCACCGTTGCGATCCGAGCCCGGCCCGAGCGACACGACGTGCGTCACCACGTCCATGCTCTCCACCTGCTTGCCCTCCCTCCATGTCACCGTGAGGTGGACCTCGCGCACGGAGCTCTTCAGCTGCTCGATCATCTGGGTGAACATGGGCTGCGCCATGCCTGCGGCCATGCCAGCCATGCCACCCGCTGCCGGAACGGGACCGCCACCGCTCTTGCTGTCACCTCCCGCGCCGCCGCCGAAGAGCGAGGCGATGCCGCCCATGTCCCCGTCTCCGCCGATGGGGAGGTTGAAGATGGCGCCGATGAGCTGGTCCGGAGTCACCCCATCCGTCTTGGGCGCGATGATCTTCGCGCGCCACTTGAACATGGGCCAGCCCTCTTCGGAGAAGTCGCCGGACTCCTCATCGTCGTCGGCGTTGAAGCCGTCGTCGTAGAGCTTCTGCTCCAGGTCCGTCATCTTCGAGCGGGCCAGGAACGCGGCCACCGTGAGGTGCTTGGTGTAGACGTGGTTGGACATCGCGCCGGAGTTCAGGTCGAAGATCGCCATCAGCGCCATCACGAGGATGGCGAGCGCGACCACGGTCTCCAGCAGGGTGAAGCCTCGACGGTTGCGGTTCTTCATGACCGAGGCACCTCCAGTTCCTCCGAGACGATGGTCACCTTGCCCGTCAGGGGCGAGACGACGAGCGTCCACACGTTATCGCCCTGCCGCACGTACACATGGGCCTTCTCCGTGTAGCCCTGGGGGAAGAAGTAGAGATAGGCCACGCCCTGGTCCACCGCGGTCCGCTGGTGGCGCGTCCACACTGAGAGCGACACGGCGCCCGCCAGCTCCCGCGGCGCCAGTTCTTCGGCGGTGTAGCTGGAGTAGCGCGCCGACTGCTCCACGCGGCCCTGCTCCTGCTCGATCAGATCCTGCATGCTGGGCGCCCCGCCGCTGTCGCGCGAGGTGAAGTTGCGCCGCGGGTCCTTGCTGGGGCCCTGGCGCTTCTCGTCATCCCTCGCCTTGTTCTCGTCCCGGAGCGAAGCCTCGCGATCGCGCGAGGTGGTGATGCCACTCTCGGCGCACTCGGCGTGGTAGCGCACCGGATCCTCGCTCTTGGCCTGGGGCAGCTCGAACACCAGCCGGCACGTCTTCCCCGTGAGCGCGGCCGTGTCGTAGAGCGAGCGGATGATGCCCGCAAGCTCGCTGGCTGACGCCTTGGCTTTGGTGCCGGTGAGCGCGCCAACGCCCGACACCACCGCTCCGAAGAGCACCGCGGCGATGAGCAGCGCGATGATGATCTCGATGAGCGTGAGGCCCCGCTGGGCCCGGCGCTTCCGTGCCAGAGACAGGTGTGTCATTGCCGAGGCCTCCACAGTCCACCGCTGGTGATATCCGCGTTCTCTCCCTCGCCTCCAGGCACGCCGTCCGCGCCGAAGGAGAGGACGCCCGTGTGCTCGTTGTTGAACCGGTACACGTACGGGTGGCCCCACGGATCAACGGGGACCTCCGTGAGCACTTTCGCCTGGATGAGCGGCTCGAAGCCCTCTTCCTCGAGCGGGAAGCGCCCCATGCTGCGGTGGTACATCTTGAAGACGCCCTCCAGGCGCCGGATCTGCTCCAGCGCCAGGCGCTGCTTCGGAGGCAGGCTCCAGTCCGTCGTCACGTAGGCGATGCCGAAGGCCAGCGCCGTGGCCAGCACGCACGCCGCGGCGACCACGTACCGCCCCACTCGGGCCGGGCGGGGCGTCATCGGCTCGGTCTGGAGGGTGACAGGGGTCGCCATGGGAGAGCTCCTCGCGCCGCGCGCTACTTCTTCGCCGCGGCCAGATCCTTGGACGAGATGTCCTGGTCGCTGCCCTCACCGCCCACGGTGCCGTCCGCGCCGTAGGAGACGATGACGGGCTTGCCGCCCTCGTTCATGTAGACGTACTCGTTGCCCCAGGGATCCACCGGCAACTTGTCCAGGTTCTGGGTGTCCACCAGCGCCTTGAGGCCCGTGGCGGTGTCCGGGTACTTGCCCGCCTTGGTGTAGTAGAGCTTCAGCGCGTTGTGGATGGAGTTGATGTCCAGGCGCGCGGTGTCGCGCTTGGCCTCTTCGAGCTTCGGGATGACGGCCACGCCCACGGCGGCGGCGATCAGGCCCAGGATGGTGATCACCACCATGATCTCGATGAGGGTCATGCCTCGGTTTCGGCGGCGCTGCTGCTTCTTCGTCTGTTGCGTCGTCATAAGCGTCCTTCCTCGGAATGACTTTCTGGCAGGCCGGGCGGCCGTGCCGGGTCGTTTTTGTCAGGGCTGCTGCAAGGCGCTCTTCGACGGGGACTCATGCGCCTCGGTAGCCGGAGCGTAGAGGGCCACCCCCACAGCCAGCAGGGCCGCCGCCAGGGCGACCATGGCCGCCAGGGTGACACGTTGAATCCACCGGTTGAGCGTGTCGTTCATCGCCGTCTCTCTCCGTTACCGGATGGCCGAGTTCACCTGCAGAATCGGCATCAGGATCGAGAAGGCAACGAATGCAATCACCGCGCCCATGAACACGATGAGCAGTGGCTCGAGCAGGGAGGTGAGCGCGCCAATGCGCACGTTCACCTGTGTTTCGTAGCTGTCCGCCACGGACAGCAGCATGTCTTCCAGTTGGCCCGAGCGCTCACCAATGGAGACCATGTGGTAGACGAGCGGCGGGAACTCACCCGAGCGCTTGAGCGGGTTGGCGATGCTCTCTCCCTCGCGGATGGCGTCCCGGGCCTTCTCCACCACGTCGGACAGCACCGAGTTGCTGATGATGGCCTTGACGATGTCCATGGCGGCCAGCAGGGGCACACCGCTCTTGAGCAGCGTGGCCAGCGTGCGCGCGAAGCGGGAGATGGCCAGCAGCCGCACCAGGCTGCCGAAGATGGGGGCCTTGAGCACGAACCGGTCCCACTTGGGCTTGCCCGCGGGGCTGGCGAAGTAGCGCGACGCCAGGAAGCTGCCCAGGGCCAAGAGCGGGAAGATGATGAACCAGTAGTCCTGCAGGAAGTTGCTCGTGGCGATGAGCACCCGCGTCGGCAGCGGCAGGGTGGCCTTCATGGTGTCGAAGATCTTCGTCACCTTGGGGACCACCACCACCATGAGCAGCACGAGGATGCCGCCGCCCACCAGCAGCATGATGGCCGGGTAGAGCATGGTGCCGACGATCTTCTGCCGCAGCTTGGCCTGGCTCTCGGTGAAGTCCGCCAGCCGCAGGAGCACCGTGTCCAGCGCGCCCGAGGCCTCGCCCGCTCGCACCATGTTCACGTAGAGCGAGCCGAAGACCTTCTGGTGCTGCCCCAGCGCGTCCGCCAGCGAGGAGCCCTCGTTCACACGCTGCTTCACGTCCGACAGGATGCGCTTGAGGCGCTCCTTCTCCACCTGGTCCACCAGCGCGGTGAGGGACTCGATGAGGGTGACGCCCGCCCCCAGCAGCGTGGCGAGCTGCCGGGTGGTGATGGCGATGTCCTCGGTGGTGACGCGGCCGCCGCCCAGCTTGCGGAAGTCGACTTCGCGGGCAGCCAGGTCCGCGCCCGCGCCCTTGCGGACGGCGCCGCGGCTGCCCTCGGCCTGGCCCAGCACGTCCGTGAGGAAGATGCCGTCCTTGCGGAGCTGGGCACGCAGCGACTTGGGGGACTCCGCCTCGAGCAGACCCTTGATGGTCTTACCCGCAGTGTTGAGACCTCTGTACTCGAAGACAGGCATGATGGCTCACCCCCAGCCCCCCGGAGGAGGGGCCGTGGTTAGATGTCCTCCTGCGTAATGCTGAGGACCTCGGCAATGGTCGTCTCTCCCAAGGACACCTTGCGCGCGCCGTCCTCGAGCAGCGTCAGCATGCCCTTGCTCATGGCGGCCTTCTTGATGGTGGCGGCGTCCACGTTCTTGAGCACCAGCTGGCGGACCTCGTCATCCACCAGGAGGAACTCGTAGATACCCGTACGGCCGCGGTATCCGGTGCGGTTGCAGTTGGGGCAGCCCGTGGCCTTGTAGATCTTCTCCACGCCGTAGCGCTGCTTGAAAGTTGCTCGCGAGTGGGTGAGCTCCTTGAGCTCGTCATCCGTGGGCGAGTACTGCACGCGGCAGTCCGGGCACACGCGGCGCACGAGGCGCTGCGCCAGAATGGCCGTGAGCGACGAGGCCACGAGGAACGGCTCCACGCCCATGTCCACCAGACGGGTGACGGCGCCCGCGGCGTCGTTCGTGTGCACCGTGGAGAACACCAGGTGGCCCGTCAGCGACGCCTGGATGGCGATCTCCGCCGTCTCCTTGTCGCGGATCTCGCCCACCATGATGACGTCCGGGTCCTGGCGGAGGAAGGAGCGCAGCCCCTGGGCGAACGTCAGCCCGATCTTCGGGTTGATGGCCATCTGGCCAATGCCCTTGAGCTGATACTCGACCGGGTCCTCGACGGTGAGGATGTTGAGGTCCGACGTGTTGATCTTGGAGAGGGCGCCGTACAGCGTCGTCGTCTTACCGGAGCCCGTGGGGCCCGTGACGAGGATGATGCCGTGCGAGCGCTTGATGACGCCCTCCATCCCGTGCAGCGTGTGCTGCGCCATGCCGATCTCGGACAGGTCCAACAGCGTGGCGGACTTGTCGAGCAGACGCATGACGATGCGCTCGCCATACGAGGTGGGGATGGTGGACAGACGGATGTCGATGTCGCGGCCGGCCAGCTTGATGCGGATGCGGCCGTCCTGGGGCAGGCGCTTCTCGGCGATGTTCAGCTGCCCCATGACCTTGACGCGGCTGACGATCGAGTTCTGGTAGCGCTTGGGCGGCTTGATGACCTCTTGGAGCACGCCGTCCACGCGGAAGCGCACCAGCAGCTCGCGCTCCATGGGCTCGATGTGGATATCGCTCGCGCGCTCCTTGGCGGCGCGGAAGAGCACGGAGTTCACAAGCCGGATGACCGGGGCCTCGTCATCCGTGTCCAGCAGGTCCTTGGGCTCCTCGAGCTCGTGGGCCAGGGAGTCCAGGTCCGTGGCCTCCATCTCGTCCACGAGCTGCTCGGCCTCGTTGATGGAGCGGTCGTACACGCTGTTGATGGCGTCCACGATGGTGGAGGCCAGGGCAATCCGCGTGTCCAGGCTGGCGCCCAGGAGCATGCGCGCGTGGTCCATGGCCGCGGTGTCCAGCGGGTCGGCCACGGCGATGGCAATGGTGTCGTCCTTCTGGAGCGACAGCGGGATGATCTTCGCCTGCTTGGCGAAGTTGATGGGGACCTTCTTGACGAGCTCCGGGTCCACCTCATCTACGAAGATGCGCTGCAGGTACGGCAGATCCAGCTGCAGCCCGAGCGCCTTGGCCACGTCCTCTTCCGTGACGGCCTTGATCCCGACGAGCACCTCACCCAACCGGCCGCCCTTCTCCGCCTGGGCGGTGAGCCCCTCACGGAGCTTCTCCTCGGACAGCCCAGTCGTGGCGCGGAGGATTTCACCGATGGCACGGCCCGCCAGGAAGGCAGGGCCGTTCGCGACGATGTGAGTGGCCTCGTTGCGCGGGGGGGCCTCGGCGGGCTGTTCGGCGGTGCGAGTGGCGTCGGTCAGGTCAGTCATGGGGTTCGATCTCCCGCTCCCGTGTCCGGCTGGATGCGCAGCCGCTCAGGGGCCTCGGGCGTAGGCACTGATTCTTCGGAACCCTGGGGCGCCGCCGGTGCTTCCCGGACCTCGGGCCCCGTCTCCACGGCCGGTGAACTCGCGGCGGGCGCCACGGCGGGCGCCACCCCGGTCCCCTGGCTGTCCTGCGTCCCAGCAGGCGCCTGGGTGCCCGTGCCGGGGGCATTCTGACGGCCCTGGCTGCCGGGCTTGATGATGCGCTCCCCGGGGGTGCCCGGGCCGCCGTTCTCCAGCTTCTGCTGCTCGCGGAGGACGGACTGGTTCATGCGCGACAGCGGGCCCGGCTTGCGGCTGAAGTCCACGGCCACGTCGTAGCCCGGCACCTGCCCGTAGAACTGCTCCACGAACTGCTGCCGCTCCTTCATCTTGCGCTCGAAGATGGTGCGGAAGTCGCTCTGGTCCTTGATGATGTAGGGCGTCAGGAACAGCAGCAGGTTGGTCTTCGTCTTCTTGCGCGTGGTCTCGCGGAAGAAGTGCCCGAGCAGCGGCACGTCACCGAGGATGGGCACCTTGGCCACGGACTCGATGGAGCGGTCCTGCATGATGCCGCCGATGACGACCGTCTCCTGATCCTTGGCGACCACCGTCGTCTTCGCGCTGCGCTTGGAGGTGGTGGGGCCCAGCACCGGATCGCTGGAGGCGATCTCCTCCGTCTGCTCGGTGATGACGAGGCGGATGAAGTCACTCTCGTTGATCTGCGGCTTGACGGTGAGCTTCAGCTCCACGTTCTGGCGGGTGATGGGGGCGAACTGAGAGGCCAGGCCGCCCAGGCCACCCAGCAGCGAGGGGTTGATGCCGCCGGTGGTGCCGGTGGTGCCCAGGCCCGTGCCCAGCGCGGTGGGCGAGAAGCCGGACTGGAAGGGCACGTTCTGGCCCACGGTGATCTCCGCCTCCTCGTTGTCACTGGTGAGGATGTGCGGCGTGGAGAGCACGTTCACGTCCGAGCTCTGCTGCAGCGCGTGCAGCACCACGCCGAAGGCGGGGATGTCGATGCCCAGCTTCTGCAGCTCCGGGATGACGGGGCCCTGCAGGCCGGCGAGGAAGCCACCGAAGCTGGCCAGGTTCGCCAGCGAGAACGAGGGCGGCAGGCCCTGGCTGGTGTACTTGGTGCCGAACAGGCCCGGCACGGAGCCCTGGTCCGTGTTCAGCTTGTAGCCGCTGTGGAAGTTGATGCCGAACTCGGCGTTCCGGTCCAGGTTGACCTCCATGATGACGGCCTCGACGAAGACCTGGCGCCGGGGGATGTCCAGCTGCTCGATGACGCGGATGATGTTCCGGAAGTCCGCTTGGCTGGCGACGATCACCAGCGCGTTGGTGGACTTGTCCGCGGAGATCTTCACCTCGCCGGAGAACAGCTCGGCGGCCGTGGGGGAGGCGCGGATGCCCCCGGGAGGCGGCCCCGGTATCGGGGTGCGCGGGCGGTTGGCGGTGCCCTGCGCCAGCGTCTGCAGCGTGCTGGCCAGCTCCTCGGCGTCCGCGTTCTCCAGCGGGTAGACGTTGATGCGGCCGCCCGCGTCCGTGGGCACGTCCACCTCGCGGACGATCTGAAGGATGCGCTCGAAGGCGGCGGGGCTGGCCACGACGATGAGCTTGTTGGTGCGCTCGTCCGGGATGATCTGCGACAGCGTCACCGGCCCGCCGGAGGCTTCTCCTGACTGGCCCGGGACGGCGACTTCGCCCGGCTGCGCGCCTGGCGACACGTTGGGGATGAAGCCGCCGGTGCGCTGGCCTGGGCGGGACTTGGACTCGAAGAGCTTCTGCACGGTGCTGGCCACGTCATTGGCGGTGGCGAACTGCACCTGGATGATGCGCAGCTCGTCACTGGAGGCGCGCGTGTCCAGCTGGGCGATGATGCGCTCCAGGCGGTGCATGTTGGAGCCCACGTCGTTCACGATGACCGTGTCCGGCGGGTACGGGATGGTGTCGCCGTCTTTGGACACCAGCTGCTGCAGCACGCCGCGCAGCGGCTCCACTTCCACGTACCGGATCTTGAAGAGCTTGGTCACCATCTGCTCGTTCGTGGTGTACGGAGTGTCCGCGTCCACGATCGTCGGGATGGGGTTCTGCTTCGCCGAGCGCTTGTCGACGATCTTCAGGAACCGGCCGTGGGGGTACACGGACAGGCCGTTGGCGTCGAGCGCGGCCAGGAAGGCGGCGTAGAACTGCTCGGCGTCCACCTCCACGCGGCCGTTCTCCGGGCCGATGATGGAGATCTTCCCACGCACGTTCTCCGGGAGGATGAACGTCTTGCAGGTGGCATCCGAGACGGTCTGCACCAGCTTCTCGATGTCCACCTTGTCGAAGTAGATGCCGTAGCGCGCGCGGCGCCGGGCCTCTTCGCAGGTGGGCGTGGTGCGGCCGCCCTCGGCCTTGGGAGTTCCCTCACCGCCGGCGGTGACGCCGGGTGCGGGCTGCGGATTGATCTGCCGCTCCCCGCGAGGAGCGGCGGGGGGCGAGACAGGGCGCTGAGCCAGGGCGGGCGAGGCTGCCAGCGCCAGGCACAGCAGGAGCGACCGGGGCGAGAGCGTCTTCATGGAAGGGTTTGCACTGCGGGGTTAGCGGACGTTGTACGTCTTGCGGATCGGCGCGCCGTTACGCTCGATCTCGATCTCGATGCGAGGAGCTTCCTTGAGCTTGGAGTAGACCTCGAGGGCCTTCTCCGGGCTGTTCAGGTCGAACCCGTTGATGCGGCGGATGACGTCTCCGTTCTGCACGCCGATCTTCGAGTAGATGGAGTCCGGGCGGATGGAGAAGAGCTTGAAGCCCTGGGCCTGTCCGTCCTTGAAGGCGGGCACGATGCGCGCCTGCATGGCCACCTCGTTGAGGTTGGCCAGCGTCTTGTCGATCTCCCCACGCGGCACCTCGTACTCGTTCTCGCTGACGGCGCGGATGCCGTTGCCCAGGCCGCTGTTGGGCGCGGCCGGCGCGGCCGAGGCCACGGGAGGAGGCGTGAACGTGGGGGTCGGCATGCTGCCGTCTCCCGGCTGGCCGTCGATGAACTCCCGGCGGCCGTTGTTGAGGATGATCACCCGCTCGCGCTGGATGTCCGTCACCGTGGCGGACTGGATGGGATCCCCCACCATGTACGTCTGCGAGCGCTGGGTGGTCATGTCCTGCACGGAGGCGAAGGACCAGTTCTTGTCGACGGACACCAGGGTGCCGAGCAGCTTCACGCGCAGGCCACTCTTCACGGGCTCGGCGTTCTCGTCGACGACCGGGGCCGAGGTGGGCTCCTGCACGACGGGCTCAGGCTCGGGGATCTTGATGCCGGTGAGCTTGGACAGGCGGTCGATGTCCAGCGAGGCCAGCTGCTGGGTCTCCTGGAGGCGCTGCGGGGTGCGCACCGCGGGCTCCGCGTTGGGGGCGGGCGCGATCGCGGACTCCACGAACAGGTTCGCCGTGCGCGCTACCAGCCAGGCAACGAGCAGGATGAACACGAGGTTCACGGTCCAGAAGTATTTGCGGAAGAGGAGTTCCATCACACGTCCAAGGGAGCTGCTGGGTGTTGAGCAAGCGAAGTGCCACCCACAGGGCGGCGGACAACCCGTGGCCTACGGCCAAGTCCGCGGAATTATTCCAGGTAGGACCCACACCGGGAGCAGGCGAGCGACGGGTTTCGGGGGCTGGGACATTTTGTCAAAACCCGGCGGGGGAGGGTGTGACGGGCTGTCAGTCGGGGGTGGAGGAGGGCTCGGGGGTGTCGGGGCCTTCGGGCTCCCGATCGGAGGGCGCGCCGGAGGCCTCGCGCTCCAGCTTGCGGTAGATGGTGCGCGCGGCGATTCCCAGCAGCCGGGCGGCCAGAGTCTTGTCCCCCTTGGTGTGGCGCAGGGTTTCATGGATGACCCGGCGCTCGATCTCCTCCATGGGCGTACCAATGGGGATGACGAGCTGGCCAGCCGAGCCCAGCGGCCCCTTGCGCACACTCTCGGGGAGATCACTGGCTTCGAGCACCTCTCCCCGGGCGAGGACGACGGCGCGCTCCACGGCGTGCTCCAACTCGCGCACGTTGCCGGGCCAGGCGTAGTTCTCGAGGATGCGCAGGGCCTCCTCGGAGAAGCCTCGGAGCGTCTTGCCGTTCTTGGCGGCGAAGCGGCGCAGAAAGGAGTCGGCCAGCAGGGGGATGTCCTCGCGGCGCGAGGCCAGGGCGGGGACACGGATCTCCACCACGTTGAGGCGGTAGTAGAGATCCTCGCGAAAGCGGCCCTCGGAGACCTCTTTCTGGAGGTCCTTGTTGGTGGCGGCCACGAGGCGGACATCCACCTTGACCGTCTGCGTGCCGCCGAGCCGCTCGATCTCTCCCTCTTGAAGAACGCGCAGGAGCTTTACCTGGGCGGAGAGAGGCATCTCGCCCACTTCATCGAGGAAGAGGGTACCTCCGCTGGCGCGCTCGAAGCGGCCCTCGCGGCGGGCGACCGCACCGGTGTAGGCGCCGCGCTCCACACCGAAGAGCTCGGCCTCGAGGATGCTCTCGGGAAGGGCGGCGCAGTTGACGGCGATGAAGGGGCCTTTGGAGCGGGGCGAGTGCTCATGGAGAGCGCGGGCGGCCAGCTCCTTGCCGGTGCCGGACTCGCCCATGAGGAGGATGGTGGCGGTGGAGGGAGCGGCCTGACGGAGGGTGTCCATCATGGCGCGGAAGGCGGGAGACTGGCCCACCATGGCCTTGCCGCCCGAGGCACCGATCTCGGCGAGCTTGGCCTTGAGAGACTTGTTCTCGGCGACGAGGGCCTGCTTCTCCAGGGCCTTCTGCACGGCCTTCACGAGCGCGTGGCGCTTGAGCGGCTTGGTGATGAAGTCGTAGGCGCCGTCCTTCATGGCGGCGACGGCGGTCTCCACGGTGGCGTAGGCCGTCATGAGGACGACTTCGACGTCCGGGCGGATGGTGCGCGCGGCCTTGAGGAGCTCCTGGCCGTCCATGCCGGGCATCATCAGATCGGTGACCATGACGCTGACCTCGGGCTTGCGCAGCAGGTCGAGCGCCTCGGTGCCATTGGAGGCGGAGAGGGTGGACAGCCCCTCGCGCTGGAAGATGCGGGAGACGGAGTCGAGGTTGGCGCGGTCGTCATCGACGACCAGGACCGTGGCGGTTGTCATGGGTACGAGGCCTCAATACCACGGTCTTGCAATCGGCATTCCGGGGATTGGCGGTCAGGATGGGTACACGCGGGGTGCGAGGCGTCTGAAGTCTTCGCAGGAGGCGTGCGGCTCAAGCATCATTGACAGGGAGATGCTGCTGTGGGCGGAGGCGCGGATGAAGGTCGAGCAAAAGACGTGGACCGCCGCAGAGGGCTGGCGCGAGACGGCGCCGGGGGGCGCGGGTTCCGAGGCGCAGCTGGTGCTGCTGTTTGGGGCCACGGCGCGGCTGGGAGCACCCTCGGCCATGCGGCAGATCCGCGAGTGGTACCCAGAGGCGCTCCTGGTGGGCTGTTCGACTGCGGGGGAGATCTGCGGCACGGCGGTCTGTGACGACTCGTTGGTGGTGACGGCGGTGCGGTTCCTGCGGACACAGGTGCACCTGGCGCAGGTGCCGGTGGGCTCAATGGAAGAGAGCTACGCGGCGGGAGCGGCGCTGGCGAAGGCGCTGCAGCGGCCGGGGCTCACGCAGGTGCTCGTGCTGTCGGACGGGCTGAAGGTCAACGGCACGGAGCTGGTGCGAGGGCTGCGGGCGAACCTGCCGGACTCGGTGGGGCTGACGGGGGGGCTTGCGGGGGATGGGCCGCACTTCCAGCACACGGTGGTGTGCGCCAATGGCGTGCCCGCGGCGGGGCTGATTGCTGCGGTGGGCTTCTGTGGCGAGCAGCTGCACGTGGGCTACGGCTCGGTGGGGGGCTGGGATGCCTTTGGCCCGGAGCGGCGAATCACTCGCTCGCGGAGGAACGTGCTCTACGAGCTGGATGGGCGCTCGGCGCTGGCGCTCTATAAGGAATACCTGGGGCCGCACGCGGCGGGGCTTCCGGCCTCGGCGCTGCGGTTTCCCCTGGCACTGCGAGGGGACGAGGGCCGGGTGCTGGTCCGGACGGTCCTGAGCATCGACGAGCGGGAGCAGAGCATGACCTTCGCGGGCGACATGCCGGAAGGGGCCTACGCACGGCTGATGAAGGCGAACTTCGACCGGCTCATTGATGGAGCGGCGGGGGCGGCGAGGGCGGGGCTGGAGCGGTTGGGGAGCTTCCGGCCGGAGCTGGCGGTGCTGATCAGCTGTGTGGGGCGCAAGCTGGTGCTCCAGCAGCGCGTGGAGGAGGAGGTGGAGTGCGTGCGAGAGGTGCTCGGGACGGGCCCCGTGCTGACAGGCTTCTACTCGTATGGGGAGATCTGCCCGAGCGGAGCGGTGACGCGGTGTGAGCTGCACAACCAGACCATGACCATCACGGCGTTCTCGGAATCGTGAGCTACCACAAGCTGCTCGAGCGACAGCTGCAGCGGTTCTTCGGCGAGCCTGAGAAGTGGCCCGCAGGGATGGAGTCCTTCCTGAAGGCGGTGAGCGAGGCCTACCTGGCGGCGGACGAGGATCGGCAGCTGATCGAGCGCTCATTGGAGCTGACGTCGCGGGAGCTGACGTCGCGGAACGATCAGCTGCGCGAGGAGCTGGCGGGGCGGGAGCGCATCGAGGAGGCGCTGCTGGCGGAGAAGGCGGAGCAGGCGGCGCTGATCCGGAAGCTGGAGGACACGCACAGCCAGTTGCTGCAGTCGGAGAAGATGGCGTCAATCGGGCAGCTGACGGCGGGGCTGGTGCACGAGATCAACAACCCGATTGGGTTCGTGAGCAGCAACCTGGGGACGCTGCGTCACTACGTGGCGGGGTTGCTGAAGCTGATTGGGGCGTACGAGGCGGAGGAGGTGGGGCTGGGGGAGGAGGCGCGGAACCGGCTGGAGGCGCGGAAGGAGGAGGCGGAGCTGGGGGTGCTACGGGAGGACGCGCTGGAGGTGGTGAGCGAGTCGACGGAGGGGCTGCGGCGGGTGCGGCAGATCATCCGGGATCTGACGGAGTTCTCGCATGTGAGCGATGCACAGTGGCAGTGGGCCGACCTGCACAAGGGGCTCGATAGCACGCTGACGATTGTGAACAACGAGGTGAAGTACGTGGCGGAGGTGGTGCGGGAGTACGGGGCGCTGCCGGAGGTGGAGTGCCTGCCGTCACAGCTGAACCAGGTGTTCCTGAACATGCTGGTGAACGCGGCGCAGGCGATCAAGGGGAAGCGGGGGACGATCACGGTGCGGACGGGGACCAGCGGGACCGAGCAGGTGTTCGTGGAAATTGAGGACACCGGCGAGGGGATCGCGCCGGAGATCCTGACGCGCATCTTCGATCCTTTCTTCACGACGAAGCCGGTGGGGAAGGGGACAGGGTTGGGGCTGGCACTCTCGTACAGCATCGTGGCGCGGCACCGGGGCCGCATCGACGTGCGCAGCCAGCCCGGGGCTGGAACGACCTTCCGCATCGTGCTGCCGGTGAAGCAGAACCCGTAATCCACGCTCTGCCGCCTGGGTGTGTTAGAGCGCGGGCATGACCCGGTACGTCGCCTTGCTGCGCGGTATCAACGTGGGGGGCAACAAGAAGGTCCCGATGGCCCAGCTCCGCAATCTGATGGAGGGGCTCGGCTACACCGATGTCGCCACACTGCTCCAGAGCGGCAACGCCGTCTTCACCACCAAGGAGAAGAACCCGGCGAAGGTCGCCAAGCAGCTCGAGACCGCCATCGCGAAGGAGTTCGGCTTCGACGTCGCCGTCATCATCCGCACCCGGGATGAGCTCGCTGCCGTCATCCAGGCAAATCCTCTCTCCGGTGCCGAGGACGCACCTTCCAAGTTCCTCGTGACGTTCCTCTCTGATGTCCCCGAGAAGAAGCGGCTCCAGGAGATCGATCCGAAGGCCTACCTCCCGGAGGAGTTCCGAGTCGTCGGGCGTGAGATCTACGCCCGGTTTCCCAACGGCATTGGGAACTCGAAGCTGGCGACCGTGCTCGGCGGGCCGCGCCTGGGAGTCACCCCTACGGCCCGCAACTGGAGCACCGTCACCAAGCTCCTGGAGCTCGCTGACCGCTAGGGCGCGGGAGCCACCGTCGGCTTCGGCTCCGGCTTCTGCGCGGGCGCGGCAGGAGCAGCAGCAGGTGTCACCGCAGGCGCAGCAGCGGGCTTCTGCGCAGGCTCGGCAGGCAGCTGCAGGTGCTGCCCCGTCTCCTGAGCGATGCGCCGGTACCACGACTGTGGATACGGCGGGTGGTTCACCTTGCCCTGGTCATCCCGGACGTTGCCGTCGATGTACTTCACCAGCAGATTCTCACCCAGCCGACGCCAGCGTGTGTGGACCTGCTCGCCCAGCTTCCCGGAGTACTCCGTGAGGAACTGACGTGCCTCCTCGGGGTTGCGCTTGTACTGCTCCAGCACCTTCTTCTCGATGCCCGCTTGGTCCGCGAGGAACTGGCGCTCCAGCTCGCCCTGCTCCTTCTGCACGTCCACGGACATGTCGCTCCAACGCGCGTAAGCCTGGTTCGACACCCAGTTGAACACCCAGAAGGACGAGTCCCACGAGAATTTGCCCCGGCTGGCCACGCCCTGCGCCAGATTCTTCGGAGCCTGCCGGATGCCCGCGTACATCGGCGTGTACACCGTCATCGCGGTGTCATCCACGCCGAACCAGAGCACGCCGCCCACGGGCGCCGGCATCCAGTCGCGCAGCTGCGCCACGAAGGAGAATCCGGTTTGCTGCGTGGAGATGGCGCGCTCGTTGACGTACTTCTTCCCGTCCACCTCCCACGTCAACGGCCGCCAGCGATAGGGCGCTCCATACGGCCCAGCCCCTACGTCCTTCGCCATGTCCAGCGGCGTGCCGTCGAAGTGATCCCGCATCAGCGCCATGGTGTCCTGCACGGACAGCTTCTTGTCTGGCTTCACCCACAGCGGCAGGCGCTTGTCGGGCGCCGAGCCATCCACGTACTCCACGCCCAGCTTCTGCGAGGGCGCCGCACGCCGGAAGATGCTCCACACGCGCGACTCGGAGAACCGCTGTGCTTCGAAGTCGAACGGGGCATACGTGTCCGCGAAGCTGAAGTCCTTGTCCGCTCCGGAGTACCAGCCCTTCGCCCGGGCGAAGGAGATGACGTCCGGCGAGTAGATCGTCGTGGACGGATCGGTCAGCGGAAACTGGCGGATGCGCGCCTGGTTGGCGTGCGCGGTGAGATAGCCCTCGGGCAGCTTGCGAGCCACCCACACCGCACCCTTCTGCCCCTCGCCCTTGCCGATCATCTCCATCAGCCAGGTCTCCTTCGGGTCGGCGATGGAGAAGGACTCACCGGTGGAGGCGTAGCCGTGCTCGGCCACCAAGCGCGTCATGACCTGGATGGCCTCGCGTGCCGTCTTGGACCGCTCCAGAGCGATGTAGATGAGCGAGCCGTAGTCGATGACGCCATTCGGAGTCTCCAGCTCCTTGCGGCCGCCGAACGTGGACTCGCCGATGGAGAGCTGGTGCTCGTTCATGTTGCCCACCACCGAGTAGGTGACGGGGGCCTCGGGAATCTTCCCGAGGAACTTCCCCGTGTCCCACTCGATGATGTCGCGCTGTGCGCCGGGCTCATGGCGCCGTGCGGGGGTGTAGTACAGCTCGCCGTAGAGCTCGTGCGAGTCCGCGCTGTACGTCATGAAGGTGGCGCCGTCCGCCGTGGCCCCCTTGGAGACGAGCATGCTGGTGCATGCGAGGGCAGGGGGAGCGGCCAGCGTCACGGTGACGGGCAGCGCGGCAAGCAGGGCCGGAATGCGTCGGTTCATGCGGGGGATGCTACCAGCCCCCGCATGAATGCAAACCTCAAGGAGCAGGAGCCGGAGCGGCTGCCTCCTCCTCGTCCTCGTGGGAGCGCTTCGTCTCACCCCGGAGCTTCTGCACCAGCACGTACAAGCTCGGGATGAAGATGAGGTTGATGACCGTGGACACGAACATGCCGCCGAAGATGGCCGTGCCCAGCGAGTTGCGAGCCGCCGAGCCCGCGCCCGTGGCCAGCATCAGCGGCACCACGCCCAGCAGGAACGCGATGGACGTCATGAGGATGGGCCGCAGCCGCACCTCGGCCGCTGAGATCGCCGCTTCCACCGCGCTCTTGCCCTGCTCGCGCAGCTGCTCGGCGAACTCGACGATGAGGATGGCGTTCTTGCTGGCCAGACCCACCAGCATCACCAGACCCACCTGACAGAACACGTCATTCGACAGCCCACGGAGCACCTGCAGCCCGAGCGCCCCCAGGATGGCGAGCGGCACCGAGAGGATGACCACGAACGGGAGGCTGAAGCTCTCGTACTGGGCAGCCAGCACCAAGAACACGAACACGAGGCCCATGCCGAAGATGGCCAGCGTCTGCCCGCCGCTCTCTTTCTGCTCCAGGCTGATGCCCGTCCACTCGGAGCTCATGCCCTGGGGCAGGTTCTGGGCGGCCAGCGTCTCCATGGCGTCCAGCGCCTGGCCGGAGGAGACGCCCGGAGCGCCCTGGCCGTTGATTTCCGCCGAGCGGAACAGGTTGTAGTGCCGGATGATCTGCGCGGAGGTGGTGGGCGTCACCTTCACCAGCGCCTCGAGCGGGATCATGTCGCCGGAGTCGCTGCGCACGTAGAACGCGCCGATGTCCGCCGGGCTGTCGCGGAACTGCTGATCGGCCTGCAGGTACACGCGGTAGGTGCGGCTGGCGTAGTTGAAGTCGTTCACGTACTGGCTGCCCATGTAGAGCTGCATCGTGGAGAAGATCTGCTCGATGGGGACGCCCAGGGCCTTGGCCTTCTGGCGATCCACCTCCACGTCCAGCAGCGGGGAGTCCGCCGTGAAGGAGGTGAAGACGCCGCGCAGGCGGCCCTCCTCGTTGCCCTTGGCCACCAGGTCTTGGACGGCCGCGCTCAGGTTGTCCAGCGAGCCGGTGCCGTTGATGTCCTCGACGATGAACTGGAAGCCGCCCACGTTGCCCACGCCGCGGATGGCCGGGGGCTGGAAGGGCAGCACGCGCGCCGCGCCGATGCGGCTCAGCGGGCCGCGCAGCCGCTCCACCATGCCAGCCACGGAGTGCTCATAGCCCTTGCGCTCTTCCCACGGCTTCAGCGTGGCGAAGGCCGTGGCGATGTTGGGGCCGGAGCCGCTGAAGGAGAAGCCGCCGATGACGAACATGGCCGCCACCTCGGGCTGCTGGTTCAGCACCTGCTCCACCTCGCGCAGCACCTTCTCCGTTTGAGCAATGGACATGCCCTCGGGGCCCTGCACGGAGATGATGAGGTAGCCCTGGTCCTCGTCGGGGATGAAGCCCGTGGGCACCGAGCGGAACAGCGCCACGGTGCCACCCACGCAGACCGCGAAGGCCAGCAGCACCGCCACCGGGTGCTTCAGCAGGAAGCCCAGCGAGCGCCCATAGCTCCGCCGCGCCCAGTCGAGCATCTGATCGATCTTCTGGAAGACGATCCACTTCGGCCCGTGGCCGTGCTTCAGCAACAGGGCGCTCAGCGCGGGCGTGAGGGTCAGCGCGCAGAAGGTGGAGAGCGCCACGGAGGCGGCGATCGTCAACGCGAACTGCCGGTAGATGGCGCCCGTGGTGCCAGGGAAGAAGGCCACCGGCACGAACACCGCCACCAGCACGATGGAGATGGCCACCACCGCGCCGGACACCTCCTTCATGCCCGCGCGGGCCGCCTGCCGGGCCGTGAGCTTCTTCTCGGCCATCAGGCGCTCGATGTTCTCGATGACCACGATGGCGTCGTCCACCACGAGGCCCGTGGCCAGCGTGAGGCCGAACAGCGTCAGCGTGTTGATGGAGAAGTCGAACGCCTTCACGAACGCGAAGGTGCCCACCAGCGACACGGGTAGGGTGAGCGCGGTGATGAGCACGCTGCGCCACCCGTGCAAGAACAGGAAGATGACCAGGATGACGAGGAGGATGGCCTCCACCAGTGTCTCGACCACCTCGTGGATGGAGGCGCGCACCGCCAGGGTGGTGTCCGTGCCCGGCCGGTACTCCATGCCCTGCGGGAAGCTCTTGGAGAGCCGCTCCATCTCCTTCGTCACGCCGTCGCGCACGTCCAGCGCGTTGGCGGTGGGCAGTTGGAAGATGCCCAGGCCCGCACCCGCCTTGCCGTTGAAGCGCATCAGCTGGCCGTAGTTCTCCGCGCCCAGCTCCGCGTGCCCCACGTCCTTCACGCGCACCAGCTTCCCGTCCTGGCTGCGCTGCAGGACGATGTCGTTGAACTCCTCGGGCTCGATGAGCCGGCCGCGCGCGCGCACCGCGAGCTGGTAGGGCTGGCTCTCGCTGGAGGGCGCCTGGCCCACCTGGCCCGCGGCCACCTGGAGGTTCTGCTCCTGGAGCGCGCGCACCACGTCCTGCGGGGTCAGCTTGCGGCGCGCCAGCTCCGTGGGATCCAGCCACAGGCGCATGGAGAACTTGCGCTCGCCGAAGATGCGCACCTCACCCACGCCCTTCACGCGCTTGATGGCGTCGCGCAGGTTCACGTCCGCGTAGTTGCTCAGGAACTGCGCGTCATAGCGCTCGTCCGGGCTGTAGAGGCCGAAGCTCATCAGCAGCTGGCTGGAGGCCTTGTTCACCACGATGCCCGTCTGGTTCACCTGCGAGGGCAGGCGCGAGGCGGCGCGGCTGACGCGGTTCTGCACGTCCACCGCCGCCACCTCGAGATCGCGCGTGGGCTCGAAGGTGATGGAGATCTGGCTCACACCGTCGTTGCTGCTGGTGGAGGTGATGAAGCGCATGCCCTCCACACCGTTGAGCTCTTGCTCCAGCGGGATGGTGACGGCGTTCTCCACCACCTCGGCGCTGGCGCCCACGTAGGTGCTGGTGACCGACACCGTGGGCGGAGCCAGGTCCGGGTACTGCGCGATGGGCAGCGTGGGGATGGCCAGCACGCCCACCAGCGTCAAAAGGATGGAGCAGACGGCCGCGAAGATGGGCCGCCGGATGAAGAAGTCGACGAACACGATGCCTCCGCCCGCGCTAGCGGGAGCCTCCCGTGGATCCTCCCGTGGCGCCGGGGGCGTCCGCCCCCACCACGGCGGGAGGCGGCGGCTTCACCTTCACCGGTGCGCCGTCGCGCAGCAGCTGCAGCGAGGAGACCGCGATGCGATCGCCCTCCCGCAGGCCGCTCTCCACCACATAGCTCTGCTCTCCCAGGGGCCCCAGCTTGATGGGACGCCGCTCCACCACGGTCTTGCCCTCCTTGTCCTGCACCACGAAGGCGAAGGGCTGGCCGCTCTGGCGCACCACCGCGAGCGCCGGCACCTGCAGGGCGTTGCGTGTGGAGTACACCATGCGCGCGCGCACCAGCTCGTTGGGGCGCAGGCCCGCGGTGTTGCGGAAGGCCGCCTTGATCTCCACCAGCTGCGTGCGCGGATCCGCCTGCGGAGCGATGAAGAAGATGTTGCTCGTGAGCACCACCTTGCCAGTGGCATCCAGCAGCTCGATGAGCGTGTTCGGCTGCAGCGAGCGGGCTCGCTCCGAGGGCACCGACACGCTGACCTCGAGCGCGTCCGCCTGGGCCACGCTCGTCAGCGGCGTGGTGGCGCCGACGTAGTCGCCCATGCGCACCAGCACATCGCCCACCGTGCCAGCGAAGGGGGCGCGCACCGCGTAGTACTGGAGCTGCACCTGACGCTGGGACACCTGGGCGGAAGCGGCGCGCGCGGCGGCCTCGGCTGTCTCGGACTGCGAGCGGGCGCGCTCCAGTTCCTGGGCGCTCACGAGCCCCTCCTTATAGAGGGCCTCCGTGCGCTCGCGCGTCTGCTTGGCCAGCTCGAGCCCCGCCTGGGCGGAGGTGCGCTGGGCCTCGGCGTTCTCGAGCGCGGCGGTCTCCTGGCGCGCATCCACCTCGAGCAGCGTCGTACCCGCCTCCACCTTCTGGCCCGGCGTCACGTGGATGCGGCGTACGTAGCCGGCCACTTGCGGCACCACGTTGACGCTCTGCCGCGAGATCAGCGAGCCCAGATACTCCCCGGTGTCCCGTGTCTGGCTGGGCGCCAGCGTCAGCGCCTCCACCTCACGTGGCGGAGGAGGAGGCTTCGCCGCTGGCTGACCGCTGCAGCCCACCACTCCTGCCATCAGCGTCAGTCCCCAAAATCCTGTCATCAGCGCCTTCAAGGGGCGCACCCGCTTCACCAGTCGCACCGGGCCTCCGTCAAGAATGCATCCAGGCGTGCCTGGACAAGCTCGAACTCACGCAGCGCCAGGGCCAATTCCGCCTGACGCAGGGCCGCCGCGCTTTGAACCAACTCCAAGCTGGTGCTGCGGCCAATTTCAAAAGAACGGCGGGTCAGCTGGTCGGTCTGCTCGGCCAGCGAGCGAGCCTCGGCCGTCGCCTTCACCAGCGCCTCGGCCACCTCCACACCTCGCCGCGACCGAGCCACCTCCTGCTGCGCATCCCGCCGGGTGCGCTCCAGGGTGGCTTCCGCCTGCCGCTCCACGCCCGCGCGCTCCCGCACGAGGCCGCCGCGCAGCCCGCCCTCCCAGATGGGGACGGCCAGCACCGCGGCGATGTTCCAGGTGGACACGCGGCCCGGGCCAGGCTCGGTGGTGTAGGCAAGGAGGTTGCTGGTGAGGCCCAGCGTGGGCAGGTAGCCCGCGGAGGCTTGGCGGCGGCTGTCGCGCGAGGACTCGAGCTGAGCATGGGCGGCCACCAGATCCGGCCGCTCGTCCACGCTCTTCAGCGGCGCGCAGCCCGCCTGCGTCTGAGCCACCAGCCCCTGCAACTGGAAGTTCGGGCTCACTCCCACGCCCTCGGTGATGCCCAGCGACAGCCCGAGCGCCTCACGGGCTCGGCGCAGCTGTTCGTCTCCGGCGATGAGGGACTGGCGCGCCACCTCCACGTCCTGCCGCGTACGCGTCAGGTCCAATTGGGTGGCGGCGCCCAGCTCCAGCGTGCGCTGGACAAGGGCGGCTCGCTCCAGCGCCTGGCGCAGGCCCAGCCGGTTCAGCTCGGCGGCGCGCTCGGCGGCGACCACGGCCACCAGGGAGCGGGAGAGTCCCAGGGTGAGCCTGCGCTGCACGTCCTGCAGGCTCGCCTCGGCGCTTCGCTGGGAGGCCTCGGCCGAGGACAGTCCCCGCCACGCGCTGAGGTCCACCACGGACTGGGACAGAGACACGGTTCCCGATCCGAGTGGCGTGGTGGGTTGGCGTCCGGTTCCTGTCCCAGCGCTGATCGGCGCGCCCGATGACAGCACCGGCGTGTCCGGGTGCAGGGCGTCGATGGCAACGCCCGCGGAGAAGCGCGCGTTGGGCAGCAGCAAGGACAAGGCCTGGCGCCAGCGGCCCTGGGCGCGGTCAACGTTTGCCTCCGCGCTCCCCAGATCCGTGTTGCGCTCCTTCAGCAGCCCCAGGGCCTCCTCCCAACGCTCCACTTGCTGGGAGGCCGGGGGAACCGGGGCCAGCATCGGGTCCTCTACTTTGGGCTGGAACTGGGTGGGCGGAGGAACCGCCGTCTGAGGCTCCGCCAGCGCGGTGGTGGCGAGGAAGCCGAGGAGGAGTACAGGGCGTGAGGGCATACCAGGGTGCACGGGCGAAAGAGGCTTAACGGCCAGGGAGGCTCGGCGCTCGCCTCAGAGCGGCCGATGTGCACAATGGTGTAGTTGACAAATGTTGCAAAGCGCAATCATTAATAACGGCAATGACCCTCGCGGAGCAAGTGGCCTCAATCAAACGCGCCGTGCACAGGCTGCTTACACGCCGCCTGAGCAAGCGGACGGAGCGTCCCTTCATGCAGATGCTGGCGCTGAAAGCCATCGAGCGGGGGGAGGTCCGGGGCCAGGCGGCGTTGGCCGAGCGGCTGTTGGTGGATCCGCCGGCGGTGAGCCGGCTGGTGGATCGGCTCGTGGAGGATGGGCTGATGAAGCGCGCGCCGGGAGAGGATCGCCGTTGCGTGCGCTTGGAGGTGACGGAGGCAGGCCGCAAGGAGGTGGCGGCCTACCTCTCCGAGCTGGAGCGCCTGGAGTCCGAGGTGCGCAAGCACCTGACGGCGCAGGAGGTGAAGACGCTCCGCCACCTCCTGGAGAAGCTGCAGACGGGGCTGCAGGAGATCGATGCCTCCTCTTCCGAGGAAGAGGAGGTGAAGGAGCGGCGGACGTAGCCGCCCCGACGGACCACGGAGTGGCTAGGCCGGCGGCGGCGCCTCGCGATCCCAGTTGCGGTGCGCGGCGATGGCGGTGATGAAGTTCTTGGTGAACTTCTTCATGTCGCCCTTGGCGCTCTGGACGATGCCCGGATCCGCGTCCAGGGGCTGGGCCGCGGGGGCCTGGTGCAGGCCGGCGGCCTCCAAGAGCTGCGTGCCCTCGCCCGAGAGGCCCACGGCTTTGCAGTGCCGGTAGGCGTCACGGATGAACTCCATCGCGTCCGCGAGCTGCTTGATCGTGGCCACGCTCTTCTCGCCGCCGGGGGCGTAGATGGCGTCGTACAGCACTGAGGACGCCGTGAGGAACGTCTTCTCCGGCATCGCCTCTTCGCCCTCCTGGCTCTTGACGGGGCCCAGCTTGGGGGCCACCAGCTCCACGATGGCGCCGCCCGCCACCAGCGCCTTCTTCACCGCGTTCACCTCCAGAGCGGAGAACCCGTCGGCCACCATGACGGCGATCTTCCGCGTCTGGATGGAGTCCTTCGGCGTGTTCAGCATGCTCAAAGAGGGCGCGGTGGTGATCGCGTTGCGCTTCTTGTCGCCCTTGGGCGGCTTGACGGCCTTGGGGGCCGGCACGCCCACGGCCAGGGCCACGCGGGTGGCGAGCTCCGTGTCGATGTTCGCGAGGATCTGGTTCACCACGCGCTCACGGACCTCCGGGCGCTCCACCTTGCCAAGCTCGAACTGCAGCGCGGCGATGAGGTGCTGCTGCTCCGGCCGGCTGAGGCTCTTGAAGAAGAGCGTGGCCTGGCTGAAGTGATCGCTGAAGCTCTCGCTGCGTTGGCGGACCTTGTTGCCCTCCATGCGCTCCGGGTGGTGCCGGAAGGCCTGTTGCGGGTTGGCCATGAAGGGGCACCCGCCGCCCAGCGAGTTGGGGTGGTAGTTGGCACGGCCCGTGTTGATGGTGTCGCGGTGGAACCCGTCCTGCTGGTGGTTGTGCACCGGCGCCACCGGCCGGTTGATGGGAATCTCCGCGAAGTTGGGGCCGCCCAACCGCGTCAGCTGCGTGTCCAGGTACGAGAAGAGCCGCGCCTGCATCAGCGGATCATTGGTGAAGTCGATCCCCGGCACCACGTTGCTCACGCAGTAGGCCACCTGCTCGGTCTCCGCGAAGAAGTTGTCCGGGTTGCGGTTGAGCACCATCTTGCCCACCCGCTGCACAGGCACTTGCTCCTCGGGCAGCAGCTTCGTCGCATCCAGCAGGTCGAAGCCGTACTTCTGCGCGTCTTCCTCGGAGACGATCTGCAGGCCCAGCTCGTACTCGGGGAAGTTGCCGGACTCGATGGCTTCCCAGAGATCGCGCCGGTGGAAGTCCGGATCCTTGCCGGAGATCTTCTGCGCCTCGTCCCACACCAGTGCGTGGGTGCCCAGCAGGGGCTTCCAGTGGAACTTCACCAGGTGCGACTTGCCCTGCGCGTTGATCAGCCGGAAGGTGTGAACGCCGAACCCCTCCATCATCCGGTAGCTGCGAGGCAGGGCGCGATCCGACATGGTCCACATGATCATGTGGGCTGTCTCCGGCACCAGCGAGACGAAGTCCCAGAACGAGTCATGCGCCGAGGCAGCCTGCGGCATCTCGTGGTGCGGCTCGGGCTTCACCGCGTGGACGACATCCGGGAACTTGATGCCGTCCTGGATGAAGAAGACGGGGATGTTGTTGCCCACCAGGTCGAAGTTGCCCTCGGGGGTGTAGAACTTGGTGGCGAAGCCGCGCACGTCGCGCACGGTGTCCGCCGAGCCGCGCGAGCCCGCAACCGTGGAGAACCGGACGAACACCGGCGTCTTCAAGGAGGGATCGTTGAGGAACTTCGCCTGCGTGTACTTCTCCAGGGGCTTGTAGACCTGGAAGTAGCCGTGGGCGGCGGAGCCGCGCGCGTGCACCACGCGCTCCGGGATGCGCTCGTGGTCGAAGCGGGTCATCTTCTCGCGGAAGTGGAAGTCCTCCAGCAGCGTGGGCCCCCGGACGCCCGCCTTCAGCGAGTCATCCGTGTGCGAGATGGGGATGCCTTGATCCGTGGTGAAGGTTTGGTTCTCGGGACGCTCCCGGAAGGTCTCGAGGCTCTCGGTCTTGCCGTTGGAAGCGGTCTTCGGAGGCGCTTTGCGCGGTGCCATAAGGTCCCATGGAGAGAGAAAGGGGCTGGAACCTGGGGATTCCCCTTCCTTCTCGCAATGTGCGCTGTCTCCTCTCTGACAGGGGATCTGCGGGGTGTCGGGCTCAGCGCAAACGCAGGCCGTGGATCCAGTTGCCGCGGGTGGCCAGCACCGCCAGATCGCCGAAGATGGCAGGGGAGGCCTCGATCAGGCCTTCGAGCTTGAGCGAGTCCAGCTCCTCCCCGGTGCGAGCATCGAGCAGGTGCACCGTGCCCATGATGTCGCCTTGGAGGATGAAGGAGTGGCCTTCGTCGTCCTTGCAGGAGGTGGGCGAGGACCAGGCGTAGTTGTCCAGGGGCTTGCGCCAGACCTCCTCGCCGGTGGCCTTGCTGAGCGCGACCATGAGGCCATCGTTGAAGCCTGGGCAGCGGGAGAGCGTGAAGACGACGCGGTCGCCCACGTCGCCCGTGCCGACCATGGGGGTGGCGAAGGTGCCCGCGTCGATCTTCTTCGGCCCACTGCGCGAGCCCTCGCAGGGATAGGAGCGCTCCCAGAGGACCTTGCCGGTGAGCCCATCCAGCTTGCGCAGCCACGCCTTGCCTTTGGGGCCTGTCTTGTCCACCTCGGTGCCGGTGTAGAGGACCGGGCGGCCGTTCTCGAGCTCCACGGGGATGCTGGCGTCGGTGTCGTCGCCCGCATCGAAGGTCCACATAGGCTTGAAGGTGCGCAGGTCCATGCCCTGCACAGTGCCTCCGTTGTCGGCGAAGAAGGCCAGGTTGCCCATCACGGAGATGGAGTTCTCGATGCCGTAATGCGGGGTGCCCTCGGGGGTGTAGCGGTAGCGGAGCACCTCGGGGCGGACCTTGAGCTTGAGCTTGATGGCGTCGAAGCTCGTGTTGAGCTTCAGGGAGTAGAGCAGCCCGTTCTCGCCGCCCAGGAGGTAGCTGTCCGTGGTGCGATTGAGCAGGCCCGAGCTGTCGAAGGCACCCCAGCTGCGCGGCGACGCCTTGTCCTTGCCGGGGAGGAAGAAGACCTCTTTGTGCGTGATGAGATCGTAGACGTGCAGGCCGATGGCCTTCTTCTTCCGAGGGATGCCCTGTCCGACGAAGAGCAGGGGATAGCCACGCGGATCGAGCGAGACGCTGCCCTTGATGGGGTTGCCGGTGTCGATGGGCGGGCGCGTGGGCTTGCCGGTGCGCAGATCCAGGAAGTACACGGAGCCGTCGAGTGAGCCTTGGATGACCTCGACGAAGCCCTTCTCCAAACGTCGGCGGCCCAGGCGCCCCATCGAATGGCGGATGACGTCCGGCCACTGGACGATGACGGGCTGGCCCGTCCAGCCGGCGCCGCCGAACCAGGGTGGCAAGCCGCGAGAGGTGTTGAAGGTCCAGATGCGCTCGAGCTTGTGCTCGCGCATGGGACAGGTGCCCCAGGCGCCGCCGGTGCGCGAGGGCCCACCGCGGAAGGTGAAGACGCCGGCGGCCTCCGTGTAGCGCTCGGGGAAGACCTGGGACATCCGCGAGGGCGGAGCGTCGAGCTCCTCGCCTTTCAAGGAGAGGTGGTAGCTGGCGAGCTGAGTGGTATCGCTCTCGGGGGTGAAGACGCGGGGCGGGGACCGGGCCGGCAGGGTGGGGGAGGGGCGCGTGGTGACAGGCGCCGGAGCAGGAGCGGGTACTGGCGGCGTGGCGGCGGGTGAGAGAGCGGGAGCAGGAGGCGGCGCTTCAGGAGGAGGGGGCGGGGTGCGGCAGGAGGCCACGAGACAGCTCCCCAGCAGGACCACGAGCGCTCGGGTTCGCCAGTGCTCTCCTGCCCGTGCGTTCCTCGCACCTGCCACGCCCGCTGCCACGTCTAGATCTCCGCTGTGCCCGAGAGGTGCGCTCAGCTGGCCACCGCGCGTTGAGCGGCTGCTGCCGCCTTCTGCTCGGCGTTCTTGAACCACGCGGTGGTGGCGAGGACACCGTTGTCGACCAGCTTCTGCTTCAGCTCATCGGACAAGGTGAAGTCCGTGGTGGAGACGTTCGCGTTGTCGATGAAGACGGTGCGCTGGATGGAGTCCGGATCCAGGTGGAGCAGGTTGCTGGCGCCGAGCATGAAGTTGAACAGCGCCTTCGTGTAGGTCTTCAGATCGGAGACGGAGACGGGGAGCGGCAGCCCATCCTTCTCCAGGCGCTGGATCTGCTCTGGGGTGCCGAGGCTGAAGCCGAGTGTCTCTGCGCACACGCCCACGTCGATGGACACAGGCGGCTTGCCGATGACGGGTTGGCGGATGAGCCCGTCGAAGAGATCGATGGGATAGTTCCAGGAGACGCCGCCGTCCACGTAGAGGTCCCCGTTGAACGGGAAGGCCTCGAAGAAGAGCGGGATGCTCATGGACATGCGGACGGCCTGCCACAGCGGCACGTCCGGGTAGGTCTGCGCCGAGAACACCTCCGGCACCTGGCGGTTGAGGTTCGTGGCCACCACATAGAGGTTGCAGAAGTGCTCGGGCTGCTGGGCCGCGAGCGCGGACAGTTGCGAGAAGGTGAGGTCCGGCATGGCGGTGCCGGTCACCCTCTTGGTGATGTCACTGATTTGCTGGCGGCACCACTGCTGGAACTCCTCGCCCTTGTGGATGCCATAGCCTTCGTAAAGGCGGACCGCGCCGCCGATGAATTTGCCCCGGCCATCCATGAACGATGCGAAGTCCGTGCTACCCAGGATGGCATGCATCTCCTCGGCGGTGCTGCCCACGGCCACGAGCGCGGCGGTGATGGCGCCTGCGGAGGTTCCTGCCACGTTCTCGACCGAGCGCAGCAGGTTGCGGGCCTGGAGCACCTGGAGGGCGCCAACGTAGGCGATGCCTTTGACACCGCCGCCTTGGAAGACGAGGTTCTTGATGGCCATGGCGCGAGCTTAGGGCAGGGCCAAGCGGGCTTCCAATCAGCGCTCCTGTGGGACAGCCGCGTGCCTGAGCAAGCCTGGCCGCCTACTCCTCGTCCGGCTCTGCGCCGCCCGCGCCGCCCATGCGGGTGATGTCGTCCTTGTTGACCTTGTCCACGTTGAACTTCTGGGCGCTGGCGATCATCTTCGACACGGTGGGGTCGAACTCGACGGGGCTGTCGTCCTTCTTGAAGCGCAGGAAGTTGATGCGGGCCACGACGAAGTTCTTCAGGTAGGGGCTCTGGAAGCCCTTGTCCTTGAGCGAGGTGACGACACGAGCGACGGCGTCATCCAGTTCCAGGAGCTTGTCGGCGCGAGCCTCGCGGACCTTGAGGGCCTCGGCCATGGGGAGGTCCAGGAAGCGCTCGGCGCGCTTGACGAAGGGGTGGTAGGCGCCTGCTGCGAACCGAGGCCGCTTCTCGTAGGCAGCGCCGAGGGTGATGAAGGAGGGCTCCTCGAAGAGGTTGGCGAAGTCGGCCTCGCGTCCAGCGCGCGAGCCGGTGAGGCCGCGGTGCATGCGGATGACCTCGAGCGAGCGCTCCTTGAGGTTGTGGGCCTTCTCGGTGTTGAGCGCGAGGATCTGGTAGGCGACGTCCTCCTCGGGCAGCACGAGCGCGACGATGGACTTGGCGCCCAGGAGCCTGGAGGCGTTGAGGCGGTGGTTGCCGTTGGGGGTCCAGTACTTGTCGTCCTTGCGAACGGCGATGACGGGATCGAGGAAGCGATCCAATCGCTCCATGGCATTGGCGAGCCGCTTGACGTGAGGCTCGGACAGGTCGCGCTGGTAGGGAGTGGGCTCGACCTTGTCGATGGGGAGCACGGCGAACACCACGGAGTGGGCGCCGAGCGGATCGCGGTACACCGAGAGCACCTGGCCACCGTCCTGCTGGATGGCCTGGATGAGCTCGGTGGGTTGCGAGGCAGCCTCACTGGCGACCTCGGCGGCAGTGAGTCCTCGCGAGCGCGGCTCTGCCTTCTTGCGGCGCGGCTTGCGCGGAGTGGTGCTACGGGCCTTGGTGCCTGCCTTCTTCGCTGCCATGTCCTCCCCCTCGTCACTGCGTGGACTGCGAACTGGAAAGCGTGAAGCTCCGGGTCAGTCGCCGGAGACCGTGAGCTGCTTGAACCGCAGGGTAGGGGCTCCCACCGAGCCGCGGAACTGGAGATCGCTACCGATCGCTTCCACGTCTTGCAGCATCTGCAGCAGGTTGCCCGCCACCGTCACCTCCTGCACCGGGTACGCCAGTTCCCCGTTTTCGATCCACAGCCCGTTGGCACCGCGCGAGTACTCGCCCGTCACCGGATCCGCCCCGCGCCCCAGCATCGCCGTGACGTAGAAGCCGTTCTTTACCTCGCGGATCAGCTCCTCCGGTGGCCGCGTCCCAGGCTCCAGGTACAGATTGTTCGTCCCGATGTGCGGCAGCGAGTTGTACCCGCGCGACGCATTCCCTGTCGTCTTCGCCTTCGCCTTGCGCGCCGTGAACGAGTCATACAGGTAGCTGCGCAGCACCCCCTTCTCCAGGATCGGTGTGCGCCGTGTAGCCACGCCCTCTCCATCGAAGGGCGCCGTGCTCAGCCCCCGCTTCAACAAGCCGTCGTCCACCACCGTCACCGTGTCCGGCGCCAGCCGCTTCCCCAGCTTCCCAACGAAGATGCTCGAGTTCTTGTAGATGGCGTTCCCATCCGCCGCCGCCGCCACGTTCCCCACGAACGACGCCGACATCAGCGGATCGAAGATCACCGGCACCTGCTGGCTCTTCACCCGCCGAGCCCCCAGCATTCGTACCGCCCGCCGCGCCGCCTCGCGCCCCACCGACTCCGGCGTCTCCAGATCCCCCAGGAACCGCTTGTAATCAATCCACGAGCTCGTCTGGAGCTGGCCGTTCTCCGACGCCACCGGCGACGCGTACAGGTACACGTACGTCCCCGAGTACCCCGCCGTCAGCCCCTCGGTCGAGGCCACGTACACCTCGGACACGTAGTCCCCAGCGCCCACGCTCGAGAAGGTGGCGATACGCGCGTCCACCGCCTTGCCCGCCTTCTCCATCTCCAGCGCGGCCTTGATCTTCCAGTCCCCGGCCAGCTCCGCTACCGCCGGATCGAACAGCTCGCCCGTCTCCGCGAGCTTCCCCAGATCCTTCGCCGAGGGCAGCCCGTTCAGCTTGTTCGGCGCCGCTGTCTGCGCCAGCTGCAACGCCCGGTCCACGAAGCTGTCCAGCGACGCGGGCTCGAAGTCCGACGTGTATGCGAACCCCAAGCGGTTGTCCTTCGTGATGACCCGCAGGCCCACGCCCTTGCTCGAGGCCTCCGTCAGATCCTCGATCTCCCCATCCCGCACGCTGCAGGAGCTCTGCCGCCCCACCTCGAGGAACGCCTCGGCCTGCTTCGCGCCCTTCTTCTTCGCCCGCTGGACAATGCGCTTCGCCAGTTGCTCGTAGTTGTTCACGGTGTTGTTCACGGCTCGCTCCTCAGGAGACCTTCGTCCCGCCCACCGTCATGTTGTCGATCCGCAGCGTCGGCAGACCCACGCCCACCGGCACGCTCTGCCCATCCTTGCCGCACGTCCCCATACCCGGGTCCGGCATCGGATCGCACCCCACGCGCGACACGTTCTTCAGCGCCTCGGGGCCCACGCCAATCAGGATCGCGTTCTTCACAGGCCGGCCAATCTTCCCGTCCTCGATCTGGTACGCCTCGCTCACCTCGAAGACGAAGTTGCCGTTGGTGATGTCCACCTGCCCGCCGCCGAATGTCGCGCAGTACAGCCCCTTCTTCACTTCCTTCACGATGTCCTCGGGCAGGTGGTCGCCCGGCGCCAGGTACGTGTTCGTCATGCGCGGCAGCGGCATGCTCTTGAAGGACTCGCGCCGCCCGCTGCCCGTGGTGCGCTGCCCCATCAGCTTCGCGTTCAGGCTGTCGTACATGTAGCCCTTCAGCACGCCCTTCTCGATCAGCACCTTGCGCTCACCCGCGTTGCCCTCGTCATCCACGTTGATCGAGCCGCGGCTGTTGGCCACCGTTCCATCGTCGATCACCGTCACCAGATCCGAGGCCACCTTCTGGCCCAGCTTCCCCGTGAACAGCGACGTGCCCTTGCGGATGAAGTCCGCCTCCAGACCGTGGCCCACCGCCTCGTGCAGCAGAATTCCGCTCCAGCCCGGCGCCAGCACCACCGTCTGCGGCCCCGCCTGGCACTCGGCCGCGCCCAGCGTCGCCACCGCCTGCCGCGCCGCCTCGCGCCCCACCTGCTCCGGAGTGAAGGCGTCGAAGTGGCTGAACGACACGCGGCCGCCGCCGCCGTACATGCCCGTGCGCCGCTCCTTGTTCTTCCCCTCGGCCACCACCTGGATGCCAATGCGGCACAGGTCCTGCGTGTCCTCGGTGTAATGGCCCAGCGTGTTCGCCACCGCGATCCGCTTCGTGTTGTCCGCGTAGCTGCCGTTCACCTGCTTCACCCGCGGATCGAACGCCCGCGCCGCCTTGTCCGCCCGCAGCACCAGCTCCGCCTTGCGCGCCACGTCCACGTCCGCCAGCGGCATCGCCACCTTGTAGTAGCTGGGCGAAGGCGTCCGGCTCACTTTGAAGCTCTGCTCCGAGCCCTTGCCCTGCGCAATCAGCGCCGCCGTGCGCGCCGCCCGCATCAGCGCCGGCTCGTCCAGGTCATCCGAGTACGCGTAGCCCACCTTCGCCCCGGAGATGACGCGCACGCCCACGCCCTGCATCAGCCCCGTCTGCGCGCTCTTGATGCGGGACTCCTCCAGCACCACCGCCGTGGTGAGTGCCCGCTCCACGTACACTTCGGCGAACTCACCGCCTCGCTCCATGGCGACCGCCAGCAGGCGCTCGATCAGCGCCTGGGGCAGCAGGGGGGCTGCCGCCGTCGGCCGGGTGGCCAGAGGGCCTAACTGGGCCGGGGTGGGGCGCTTCGTTCTCGCCGTCGCACGGGGCATTCGTATTCTCCAAGACACTGTGAAAAGTGGGGAAGACCCTAATGGGGGCCTATCCCACCGGCAACGGACAACGCACCCGGAGTGTTCCACTTGCCCCCCTATGCGCATTCCCCTGGTCGGGCGGGCGCTCTAAGATGCTCCGGCCTCCCAGACTGGCCTACACCCATGCCCCCTCGCCGACCGACTTCCTCTTCCCACGCGGATTCTTCGAAGCCCTCCGGTGGGGGAGCGAAGAACGATCACACCGAGCTCAAGCCCTCGCCCTACTACACGAGCCGCGCCCGCAAGAGCCGCCCCGCGCCGCCCGTGCCCGACGAGCCGGATGAGCCGTCCATGGATCCCCCTCGGGAGGAGGAGTACTACACCTCCAACCACTACCCGGCCGAGGGCGAGGAGGAGCCCGGCGAGGGCACCCCCGTCGCGGACGATCCCCGCGCCGTCTCCAAGGAATTTCAGGAGCTGGACGAGGACGGGCCCATCGAGGAGGACGACGACAACCCGGACTCCACTCGCGCGGGTCCGCCCATCTCCCTGCAAGTCATCGAAGGCCCGGATGCCGGCCGGAAGAAGCGCTTCAAGTCCGTGCGCATGGTGGTGGGGCGCGGCAAGGACGTGGACCTGAAGCTGACGGATCAGGCCGTCTCCCGCCGCCACCTGGAGCTGATCCACGGTGACAATGGCACGATGCTGCGCGACCTGGGCGGCGCCAGCGGCACCAAGGTCAACGACGAGCGCGTCGAGGAGAAGCAGCTCAAGCACGGCGACGAGATCGAGATCGGCCGCACGGTTCTGAAGTTCGTGGACGAGATCGAGGCCGTCAAGCAGTTCCGTGCCGAGCAGGACGCCAAGGATGCCGAGGCCAAGAAGAAGGCCGAGGAGGAGGCCAAGAAGAAGGCGGAGGAAGAGGCCAAGAAGAAGGCGGAGGCCGCCAACGCCTCCGCGGCCGCCAAGGGGGACGTGGATCCGAACGATCCGCGCCTGAAGGAGGGTACGGCCGTCCGCCCCGCGCTGGATTCAGTGCCCACCCGCCGGGGGCAGGGCAAGCTCGCCGACAAGAAGGTCCTCTACGCGGGCGGCGCCGGAGTGTTCCTGGTGGTGGTGGTGGTGGTGCTCATCATCATCTTCGCCAAGAAGGATCCGCCCGCGCCGCCTCCGGTCGATCCCAAGGAGCAGCTGGCCATCGCCAAGATGAACGCGGCGCGCAACGCCATCCGCGACGGCGATTACGCGGAGGCCGTCAAGCTCATCGAGGCCGCCGAGCGGCTCAAGCCCGGCATCGACGAGGAGGGGCTGGCCAAGGCGGCCCAAACTGAGGCGGCCGTCATGGAGGCCTTCAAGTCGGTGCGCGCGCTGATGGCCGAGGGCAACTACGCCGAGGCCCGCAGGGCGCTGGAGGCCTCCCCTGCGGGCACCACCACTAAGAGCGATGAGGAGCGCGCTGCGCTCGAGAAGGAACTCTCCCAAGCCGAGGCTGCCTTCTTCGCCAAGCGTGCCGAGGAACTGCTCGCGGCTGGGGACTTGGACGGGCTGCGGGCCCTCATTCCGAAGCTCCCCACGGACCTTCAGCCGCTCTACCGCGACAAGGCGGCGGAGCTCCAGGAGGCCCTGAATAAGGATGCCGCCGAGCAGGCCAAGCTGGAGAAGAACAACAAGGCGCTGGCCGCCAAGCGGGCCGCGGAGCGGCGCGCCCAGTTCATCGCGGATGCGTTCTCCAGCGTGGAGCGCAAGTTCGAGAACGGTGACTACGAGCGCGCCGTGCTCGAGTGCGATCGCGTCATCGAGGACAACAAGGGCGACGTCGAGATCCGCGAGCGCGCCAAGAACCTCAAGCGGCTGATTCCCCAGTTCGCCCGCTCCTACACGGACGCGCAGCGCAAGGTGCAGGCCAACTCCATGGAGACGGCCGTCCGTCCCCTCAAGAAGTCCGAGGAGATCTACCGGGAGATCGGCTTCAGGGGCGCCCTGCTGGACTCCATCCACGAGCAGCTCGCCGAGGCCTCCGTGCGCGCGGGCAAGTCCGCCCTGGCGCGCAATGATCTCGCCAGCGCGGGCCGTCTCTTCCGCGAGGCGCTGCGGCTCAACCCCGGAGACTCGCGCGCGACCGAGGCGCTCACCGGCATGCAGGACAAGGTGAACCAGCTGTACGAGCGCGCCTACATGGAGAAGGATCGCGATCCTCGGTCAGCAGCGGAAAAGTTCAGGATTGTCATCGACACGGCCGAGGAAGGCTCCGAGCTCCGCGAGAAGGCACAAAGCCAGTTGAACGAACTGAGTCCTTGAGTGCGGGACGGTGCGGTAAGGTGCCGCCCCGTCAGCCGCATTCCGTTCAAGACCTTCTTCGGGGAGAGCCTTCATGAGCGAGTCGTTGCGAGAACTCGGGATGGACCTGATCGAGGAGCGCCAGTTCGAGCGCGCCCTCGCTGTGTTCGCCGAGTCTGTCCGTCGCAGACCCGCGGATCACCGCTCGCGCATGCTCGCGGCGCGCTGCCTGGCGGAGCTGGGCGAGCGCGAGCGCGCAGTCACCGTGTACCACGCCTCCGCCGAGGGCCTCCTCCGGCGCGACTACCTGCTGTCCTCCATGGCGGCCTGCAAGCTGGGCCTGGAGCTGGCCCCCCAGGAGCGCCGCCTGAAGGACACGCTGGCACGCATCCACGCCCGCGCCGCGCGCAATGCCGCGGGCAAGGCCTCCGTGCCCCCGCCGCTGCCTCCGGACCCCATGTTTGATGGCAAGGTGGAGGCGGATCTGCTGGAGCTGATGGGCGAGGAGCTCATTGGCCGGGCCCTCGAGGTGCTGGCCGCGCCGGACCCGGGTGGCGTGGCCGATCCGAGCAGCCGCCCTCCGCTGCCGCTGTTCGCGGATCTGGACCGCGAGGTGTTCCTGGATCTGGTGCAGCGCATGGCCTGGAGGAGCGTGCCCGCAGGTACGGTGATCAGCCAGGAGGGTGACACGGGTGACGCCCTGTACGTCATCGTCGCGGGCAAGGCCGAGGTGACGCGCTTGGTGGAGGGGCAGCGCAAGGCGCTGGGCCGGCTGGGCGGCGGCTCCATCTTCGGCGAGCTGTCGCTCATCACCGGCACGCCGCCGACGGCCTCGGTGACCACCACGGTGGACACGGAGGTGTTCGAGATCCGCCGCGAGCACCTCAACGCGGTGGCGCGCACCTTCCCCTCGGTGCCGCAGGTGCTGGCCGAGTTCGCGCAGCAGCGCATGGCGCGCAACATGATGGCCACCTCGCCGCTGTTCCAGCAGCTGCCGGAGTCCGAGCGGGCCGCGCTGTTGGGGCGCTTCACCTTCAAGGCGCTGCAGCCTCGGGACAGGGCGCTCACGGAGGGCGAGCTGGCGCCCGGCCTCTTCCTGGTGCTGGCCGGCGAGCTGGTGGTGCAGAAGGAGGATCCGGCGGGTGGGGTGGTGAGCCTCGGCGTCCTGCGCGAGGGCGAGGTGGCCGGGGAGATCTCCCTGCTGATGGGCACTCCGGCGACGGCCACGGTGGTGGCCACGCGCAAGACGGCCACGGCCTTCATGGATCGCGCTGCGTTCGGCGAGCTGGTGAAGGAGTACCCGTCAGTGAAGACGTATCTGGAGCAGCTCTCGGAGCGCCGGCAGCGGCAGACGGCCGAGGCCCTGCGGCCCGCCGAGATCATCGACGCCGACGAGCTGGTGATCGAAGCCGACTCCGCCGGGGCGGCGTGAGCAGGCGAGGGCACCAGTGACGCTTCCAAGTTCGCGGGTGATCGGGGTGGCCCTGGCGCTGCTGGCCGCCGGGCTGGTGCTGTTCCTGTGGCCCACCCCGGAGCTGCCGGTCCAGGAAGCCATCACCCGGAAGATCATCGCCATGACACGCGCGGCCGAGGAGAAGGACGTGGCCGGGGTCATGGAGGGTGTCTCTGAGCGCTTCAAGGCCGGCCGGGGCTTCAGCAAGGAGCAGGTGAGGGGCGTGCTGGTGGCCCAGGTGCTGCGCGGGCAGTGGGTCCGCATCTTCCACACCGGGCTCGAGGTGACGGAGGTCTCCCCCACGCGCGGAGACTTCACGGTCCGGTTCATCTTCGCGCGCTCGGAGGCGCGGGAGCTGGAGCAGCTGGCGAAGGAGAGCGTCGTCGACGCCTGGAGCGTCGAAGGCTCCTTCGAGAAGGAGCAGGACGGGGAGTGGCGGGTGGTGGAGGCGCGCGATCGCCGGTTGGACCCCAGGGATTTGTTCTGAAAACAGGAGCCGTCGGTCGATGAGCACCCAGCGCGCGCCCTTCCGAGAGATCTTCGGGTGGGCGATGTTCGACTTCGCGAACTCGTCCTACACCACCGTCATCGTCACCGTGGCCTTCAGCGTGCTCTTCCCCAAGCTGATTGTCGGAGACGAGCGCGAGGGCAACTTCCTCTGGAGCATGGCGCTCTCCACCAGCCTGCTCCTGGTGGCGCTGAGCGGGCCGGTGCTGGGCTCGCTGATGGACTTCAGCGCCGCGAAGAAGAAGTTCCTGTTCGCCAGCTACCTGCTCACCGTGACGGCCACCGCCGCGCTCTACTTCGTCACGCCCGGCGCGGTGGCGCTCTGTTTCATCCTCATCGTGCTCTCCAACTTTGGCTTCTCGGTGGGGGAGAACTTCACCTCGGCGTTCCTGCCGGACCTGGGGCCGCCGGAGGAACTGGGGAAGATCTCCGGGCTGGCCTGGGGCGTCGGCTACCTGGGCGGCTTGCTGTCCACCGGCCTGGTCATGTTCCTCACCACGCCCCATGACGCGAGCAACCTCGAGGGCGTGCGGCTGATCGGCCCGCTCACCGGTGGCTTCTTCCTGCTGGCCGGCATCCCTACCTTCCTCCTGCTGAAGGAGCGCGGCACCCCCAGGGCCCTGCCGCCGGGGGAGAGCTACCTCGGCGCGGGCTTCCGCCGCATGAAGCAGACGCTGCGCGAGCTGACAGTCTTTCGCGACCTGATCGTCTTCCTCTTTTCCTTCTTCTTCTCCTACGCGGGGCTCTCCATCGTCATCAGCTTCGCCTTCATCTACGGCGATCAGGTGATCCGCTGGAGCCCGTCCTCCCAGGTGGCCATGTTCGTGCTCACGAACATCTCCGCTGCCGTGGGGGCCTGGATCTTCGGCTACATCCAGGACCGGATTGGTGACAAGCGGACCTACAGCATCACGCTGGTCATCTGGATGGTGGCCGTGGTGCTCCTGTGGGGCGCTCCGGGCCTGACGGACTGGATCAACGCCACGCTGGGGACCCAGTGGAGGGCGGAGCGGGTGTTCCTCAGCATCGGCGCCCTGGCCGGGCTGTGCCTGGGCTCCACCCAGTCCGCGGCCCGCGCCATCGTCGGCGTCTTCAGCCCCGAGTCCAAGGCCGGCGAGTTCTTCGGCTTCTGGGGCCTCTTCGGCAAGCTGTCCGCCATCTTCGGGCTCATGAGCCTGGGCTTCCTCCAGATCCACCTGGGGCTCCAGGGCTCGATCCTTCTGTGCGTGCTGTTCTTTTTCATCTCCCTGGTGATCGCCTTCTTCGTCGACGAGAAGCGCGGCCGGGCGATGGCCCGACAGCATGCAGGCGAGTAAGCGCTCGAAGCCCACTCCCGGCCCGCAACCGGGCTGAAAACGGCCAAGCTCAGCGTTCCTGTCAGGCACTTCACAAAAAAAGTGAAGTGCCTGAAGAGCCGTCGTTTATCCGCGTTTTACAAGGCTTGTCTGGTTTTGCGTTTTAGCCCCTCGTTCGTCCCGAGCGAGCTGAACCGGTAAATACTGACAAGACGAGTAATACAGGAAAACGTTAACGTCGCGTCTGCCGTTGTAGGCATAAAGATCACACAACACTTCAGATAGCAGCTGATCGGGTTAGTCCTTTAAGCTCACGGATGCATCAATACAGGGGGACGTTCCGTATTCTTGGAATACGGGCATTACTCACAACACTGATCCTATGCCTCACCCCGCGGTGCGGAGGTTGAGTCAGGGAGGAGAACGTCCGTGAAGAGTCAGTCCACCATCTATGGTTTTGTGTTTCTCGCCTTCACCGCATGCGGCGCGCCGGAGCTGACCGGGTCCGAAGTCCAGGAGGGTCATGCCCAAGCGTTGGCTGCGTATGACACGACGCCGCCGGAGAGCAGCCTTTTCATCGAGCAGACGCCGGACGCGAACGGCGAGTTTCACGGCAACGTGTCGATCCTCATCACCGCCACGGATGACTCGGCCGGGGTGGAGAGCATCTCCTGGTCCCTGAGCGGCGCGCAGACGGGCAGCGGCACCGGCAACGGCGGTTCCGTTTACGTCCCGGTCATCACCACCTTGGGGACGACCACGCTGACGTATTCCGCCAAGGATCGCGCCAGCAACTACGAGTCGGCCAAGACGCACACCATCGTCATCACCCCGTACATGGGGAACTGCCGGGACGTGGAGCTCAACGACTTCAACCTCTTCGTGACCGGCAACTACACCGGTGGCCATGACGTGCGCGGGAAGGTGGCGGCGGGCGGCGACATCTCCATGGACCACTTCACCGTGGCCGCGGAGATCCCCGACGACAACCTGGAGAACGCGCTGGTGGCCGGCGGCAACCTGAACATCAGCAACGGTGGCGTGTTCGGCAACGCGCACTACGACGGCAGCACCACGGCCAACGGCACGGTGACGTTCTACCGGGGCGCCCTGTCGCGCTACAGCTCGATCAACTTCCAGGAGCGCGCGGACGAGCTGGCGACGCTCTCGTGGGAGCTCTCCTCGCTGCAGCGCAACGGACAGACGCAGTTCCAGTCCTGGGGCGGCCTCTTCCTGCAGGGCTCCGATGCGCGGGTGAACGTGTTCTGGGTGGACGCCACGCAGCTGAGCGCCACCCGGTACTTCTCGCTCAACGTGCCCGGCGGCTCCACCGCGGTCATCAACGTCCTCGGTGACAGCCCGACGATCGCCAACTTCGCCAACGCGTACAGCGGCGTGGACGCCCGGAACGTCCTCTTCCACTTCCCGGATGCCACCACGATCACCGCGTACAACTACGGGTTCTTCGGCACCGTGCTGGCGCCCAATGCGGACTTCAACTTCAGCAACGGCAGCTTCGATGGCGGCATCTACGCCAAGTCGCTGACGGGCAACGCCGAGGGCCACCTGGCCCCGCTGAAGCCCTTCGTCATCTGCGGCGGCGGCGTCGGCACCTGATCGGCGAACGCCTCGGAGATTGAAGTTTCAGGGAAGGGCCCGTGGGAGACCGCGGGCCCTTCTTTTTTACCTGAGCAGCGAGTCCGTTTCTGTCTTCCAGGTCTTCGCCATGGAGGATTGCCCGGCGGCCGTCAGCCTCTTGCCGATGTCCGCCGCGCGCGCCTGGAGCTGCTCCAGAGGCACCTTCCGAGCCCGATCCCGGCTGAGCGCCACGTAGTGGTGCTGCAGGCCCGTGGCGTAGTCCCCCTGGCCGAAGAGGGCCTCGCCCATGGCCGCGTAGGCGTCCGGCAGCGGGCCCGCGCCCGTCTCCGGCGTCACCGCCGCGAGCACCTCGCGCGCCCCCGTGTAGTCCTTGCGCGCCAGCAGCAGCGCGCCCTTGGCGTACTGCGCTCGCGCCAACGCGGCGCCCTTCACGGCGATCGCCCGCTCATAGGCCGCCTGCGCCTCGTCCTGTCGGCCCGCCGCCTCCAGCATGCCGCCGCGCGCCAGCCAGTAGCGGTCGTCCCGCTCCAGCGCGCTCACGGTCTTGCCCTCGCCCGCGGGGACTTGCACGTCGCGGAACACCGTCTCGTACGCGTCCATCAGCGCCAGTGCCCCCGCTCCGTCCCCCGCCTGCTGGAGCGACTTCGCGCCCTCCAGGTAGAACAGGGGCGCAGTCCGGTGCTTCGCCACCGCCGCCTCGAAGGCCGCCCGCGCGCCCGCATCCTTCTTCGCCGCCAGCGATCGGGCTCGCTCGAAGAGGGCCGGGGCATCCTCCGGCAGCAGCGCGAGCGCTGCGTCCGCCTGCTTCAGCGCGTCCTCTGGGTTGTCCCGGGCCAGCGCCAGCTCCGCTCGAGCCGCCAGCGCGCGCACCTTCAGCGCTGGAGACAGCTCCGCTTCATGCTCCTGCACCTCTTGCAGCATCCGCTCCGCGTCCGCCGGCCGCTCCCGCATATAAAGGAGGGCCAACGCCGCCGTCAGCTTCGACGGGAGGTGCTCCGCGTTGGCCGACAGCGCTCGGCCCACCGCTTCGCCAGCCTGGGCGTACAGCGCCTCCTCGAGCAGCGCCTCGCCGTAGGCCGCCGCGTAGCGCGGATCCCTCCAGCCGGCCTCGGTGGCGCGCGAGAAGGCCTGCCGCGCCGCCTGCAGGTTCCCCCGGGCCTGGTACGCCCTCGCCAGGGTGAGCCACAGCTTCGGGTTGCTGGCCCCGCGCTCGCGCAGCGCCGTCAGCGCCTGCTCGGCCTCGGCGGCCTTGCCCTCGGCCAGCAGGAGCCGGGCTCGCACCACCTTGGCGCCGTAGCGCTCCACGTCCTTGTTCTCCAGGGCCTCGGCGCGGGCCAGGTGCTCGCGGGCGTGAGCCTCGGCGCCCGGCTGGTGGTGATCCAGCCACAGCTCCGTTTGCAGCTCCGCGGCCAAGGCGTGCGCGCCATACATCTTGTCGTCCAGGGCGAAGAGGGTCTCCAGCTCCTTGAGCGCCTTCTCCAGATCCGCCGGGTTGCCGCGCTGGGCCAGCCCTTGGGCCGCCTTCAGCCGGGTGTCTGTCTCCTGGCGGACGCGGCCTCGGTGCACCACGAAGGCCACCGCCGCCCCCAGCAGGACGGCCACGAGCGCCACCTGGATCAGGGCGCTCGCCAGGCTCTCCTTTCGCTTCCAGTCCCTCGGCCCGACGTGACCGCCGTCTCCCATGCCCATGCGCGACTGCCTCCGGCCCGGAAAATTGAATGGTTTCGGACGTTTATGTTGATCAGAGAGCTGCGCCTAGATATGCCCGGCGTCGCTGGGTGTCAACGGAGGGGGGCTGCGAAGGGTTGAGTGGCTGTCCACTCCGGGAGGTTGCGCATGGCGGTGTACACGGTGCTGAAGCCCGAGGCGTTCACTCGGGTGGCCGAGGCGTACGGGCTGGGAGCGGTGCAGGAGGTGGTGGCCATCCCCGAGGGCTCCATCAACACCAACCACCGGATCCTCACGCCCGAGGGCAAGCTCTTCGTTCGGCACACCACGGTGCGCTCGGCGGAGGATCTGCGCTTCGAGGCAGCGCTGCTCACGCACCTCACCGAGTCCCACTTTCCCTCGCCCACGCTGCTGCTGACGAAGCAGGGGCAGCCCTTCCTGGAGCTGGAGGGCGGGCGGGTGAGCGTCTTCAAGTGGCTGGCGGGCGAGGAGCTCAAGCGCCCCCACATCACCGCGGAGCACACGGAGCGGCTGGGGCAGGAGCTGGGGAAGATGCACCGCATCACCCAGTCCTTCGGCGGCAGCCGGGACAACCCGTACAGCGCCGAGCAGGTGCGGAGCTGGCTGGCCGGGCTGCGCAACCACAAGGACGAAGAGGTGTCCTCCGCCGCGGACGAGCTGGAGGAGCATCTGGATCGGGCCGAGCGCGAGCGCTCCCATGGGCTGGAGCCGCGTGGCGTCATCCACGCGGACCTGTTCACGGACAACGTGAAGTGGCTGGCGGACCGGGTGGGGGCCTTCTTCGACTTCGAGATGGCGTGCAAGGACGCCTATGGCCTGGACGTGGTCATCACCCTGAACGCCTGGTGCTTCGACAACGGGGCGTACCTGCCGGGGCTGTGCCAGGCGTTCATTCGTGGGTACCTGGACTCGCGGCCGCTGGCGCCGGTGGAGCGGCAGAACCTGTTCGGCCACGCGCTCTTCGGGGCGGTGCGCTACACGGCGAGCCGCATCCGCGACTTCCACCTGTCGCCGCTGCCTCCCGAGCAGCTCACCCGGAAGGACTTCCGCACCTACCTGGCGCGCGCTCGGGCGCTGGACGCCATGGGACCCAAGGGCTTCCTCGCGCTGCTGGGGCTGTGAGCGCGAGGGGCTTGGGGCGGCTCAGTGCTGCGGCTCAGATGCCGGAGACGATCTTCCACTCGCCGTTGATCTTCTTGAACACCATCTGCTCCAGCTCGGAGTCGCTCTGGGCGCGGGTGGTGAGCGAGGGCAGGCGCCAGCTGGCGTTCCAGTAGTAGATGGCGGTGGCCACCTCGTCCTGGATGTCTACGCGGCGCACGTTCATCTCCACCTTCGGGCTGTCGAGTTTCGGGAAGGCGTTCGCCAGGCGCTCGGGGAGGTTGGCGTAGGTGAGATCGTCGTCAGGCGTCTCGGTGCCCGCGTCCTCCTTGAAGTCCTGGGAGACGAGCGCCTGGATGGCCTTGGCGTCCCGGGCCTCTATGGCGGTGCGGTAGCGCTCCATGATGGCAAGGATGGCGCGCGTGTCTTCGGTGTCGGGAAGCTCGGTGCCCGGGATGCGCCGGGTGGCGCAGGCCGCAGCCAGGAGCAGGGGAAGGACGAGAAGGGCTCGGAAGGTCATGGTTCGGTCGCCTCTAGGGGTGCAACCGCGCGGGTGTCAACTCATTCCCTGCTCCGAATGGATAGTCAGACGACGGAGGACACCTCATGCGACTGTGGCAGTGGCTGTGGAGGTTCGAAGCGGTGTTGGTGGCTCTCATGGTGGCCGGGTGCGGCACCACGGTGCCTGCGATCCGGGTGGAGAGCGGATCGCGGGGGGAGACCCTCCTCTTTATTTCCCGCTCCGCCACGGTGGCACCCGTGGAGCTTCCGCCAGAGGAAGTGACCCAGGCGCTCCAGCACATGGCACGGCAGGTGCGCCTGAGCGGCTCCCCACGAGAGGCGGTGGAGCGGTTGTTCCAACTCGAAGCCCTTTACGGCGACTACCTGTACCTGCTGCGGGAGCGGAAATTGATCCCCCTGGAGGGGGGCATGGCCCTGGAGGGAGGGCTGACGGACCAGGAGCAGCGCTGGGTCACCTGGTACACGGATTGGTGCCGCAGTGAGCACCGGTTCAACGGAGATTGCCTGGGCGGGGCGCTGGTGGCTGGCAAGTACATGGACCTGCGCGGCCGCTACATGTGGGCCATGGCCCTGAGCAAAAGCCCCGTGCTGGAGGAGTTCGAGATGGCGCTGGGGCACATGGTCAGCATGCGGGCCGTGCTTCAGGCCGCCATGTGTACCGTCATCACTTTGCTGGTGCTGCTGGCCATGCCGGATCCGGTGACCAAGTTCATTGCTGCCTGGGCCACTGTGGCGCTCATTTATTGGGTGGGCGCCAAGACGCTCTACCGGCTGGTGGAGGGCTGGTTTCAGTTGATGAAGGAGGTGCAGGAGGCCACCACGTTCGAGGAGTTGCGCGAGGCGGGTGAGCGGTTCGGCAAGTTGTTCTCACGCGAGGCGGCCCAGGCGTTCGCGCTGGTGGCCATGGCGCTGCTGACGCACACGGCGAAGGACTTCGCACAGCAGGTGAGCACGCTGCCCGGTTCGGCGCAGGTGTCCATGCAGGCGGAGGCGCAAGGAGGCCTTTTGTTGTCCGAGGTGGGGGCAGTGGAGTCGGTGGCGGTGACGGCCGATGGCTTCATCGTGGCGCTGGGCCCGGGGGCGGTGGCGATGGCCTCCAATGGGAGTGGTGGCCGCACGCAGAAGCACCACATTGCTACCGTTGCCAACAAGAAGTCCGCTCTGCGAGGAGGCCCGTGGACTCCTTTGTTCGAGAAGCTCTTCGCCAGGGCCGGGATGCGCCTGAAGGATGCTGAAAACATCGTGCCCATCGAGGGGCACAGGGGGCCCCATCCGCAGCGCTATCATGAGGTCATCTACGAGCGTTTGGTCAGAGCGTTAGGAAACTGCAGCAGCATCTCGCAATGCCGACCGCAGTTGACAGACGCTCTCAGGAGGTTGGCCAACGAAATCGCCACGCCGGGAACGGAGCTGAACCGGCTCGTTACCTTGGGGCAATAACGCTAGAACTTCCCAATCCAATGCCTCAACGCTTCTTCAAACTTGCCGACGATCGCTACGTTCCCCGCCGTTGGCACCTGGATACACCCACCGACTCCCGAGGCCGCAAGGTGCTCGACTGGGATTTCACCAAGGGCGCACCCGTGCATATCGAGGGACGCCTGAAAATCCCCATCGAGATCGCGGGGAAGCCACTGGACTATTCCTGGGCGGGCCTGAGCATCCCCGTTGTCCACATCAAGGTGGCTCATGTCTTCAAGGAACTGGCCGCCGACGACATTCAGCTCATCCCTGCGGATATCCCTGGCCAACCCGATCAGTACCTCGTCATGGTGGCCACGCGCCTCATCCGCTGCATTGATGAGAAGGCCTCCAAGGTCCAGTTCTGGACCCCGGAGGATGGGGTCCCGGAGAAAGTGGGGCAGTACTGGGCCGTGGATGACCTGCGCATCGACACGTCCAAGGTGGGCAATGCCCAAGTGTTTCGCCCCGAGGGATGGGAGGTCGTCTTGATCGTCTCCGGGGAGATCAAGGAAGCCTTGGATCGAATGGGCGCCACGGGCACGCGGTTCACGGAGGTCTAGCAAATCGCCGCCAATGCGTGCCCTGCGGCCCTCTCAGCCTCAGCCCTTGCGCAGCACCTCGGCGATGAAGCGGGTGAGCACCGGCGCCTCGCCGTCGAGGATCTTCAGGCCCTCGGACTGGATCACCTTCTCGCCGATCAGCGCCAGCGGCTTCATCAGCAGCGGCAGCTTGAGGGAGATTTCACCATCCATGGAGCGCTCGGTGGCGCCGCCCACGTCCCGCAGCTTCAGCGTGCCCGTGTTCACCAGCATCTTGGAGATGGTGTTTGACGTGGGCACGTTGTTGAAGGCCAGCTCCTTCTTCTTCTTGTCGTAGATGGACGTCTCCACGAACGCGAACCACTCGGGCGGTACGCGCTTGGGACCAATGGTCGCGATGACCGGCTTGGGGCGGTAGCGCACCTTGCGGCGGACCTTGTCGCCCTCGTCCTTGAACTCCATCTGCTGGACCTCGAGCAGCACCCCGTGGTGCTTCAGCAGGAAGTCGGGGTACCGCGGGTCAAGCATCGCGCGCTCTACCTCGTCCACCGTCCCCGAAATCCGCTGCCGCGATTCGAACCGCATACGCCCTCCTGAAGTGTGTGGCGCCTGCCTCTAGCGGAAAGCCTTCCGGGGCACCAGGGGTCCGTGAAGCGCTGCATCCTCGAAATCACACCGCGCCTGCCACTCCTCGGCCGCCTTGCGGAAGGCAGGTCCAAAATCGGGCAGTGCGCCCACTTCGTGCCGCACCGCGCCGCAGTCCCCCGACAGGTAGGAGGACTCCACCATCATCTTCAGCGCCTCCCGGCGGATGGCCTCGGGCAGCGGCTCGGGGGTGTTGCCCAGCGCCCGGGAGATGTATTCCACCGCCAGCGTGGGATCTCCCACCTGTTGCAGCCGGCGGCCCAGCAGGTAGTTGAGGTAGGGGTCCGTCCGGGCCGTCTCCAGCGCCTGGGACAGGTACAGCAGGCGCAGTTCCTCCTGTCGCGAGCGGAAGAAGCGCTCCACCGTGCTCAGGCGTGAGGGCGAGTCCAGCGAGGCGAGCTTGATCTGCGCCGAGCGCGTCAGCTCAGGGCTGGGCGCCAGCGAGAGCACTCGCTCCAGGAACCCCTTCGCCTCACTCAGCCGCTCCAGACGCAGGGCCATGTCCGCCTGATCCATGACGACCTCGGCCTCCAGCGCGGGCTGCTCCTTCACCTTCGGCTGGGCTGCCAGGGTGGCCAGCACCTGGGCCGCCTCGGTGGTGCGATCCAACTGGTCCAGCGCCAGGGCCTGGCCCATGGGGTAGGTGGGCTCCTCGGGCTGCAGCTCCGTGGCGCGCCGGTAGAGCTCGAGCGCCTCCTGCGGATCACTCGCAAGCGCCTCCTGGGCGGTCTTCTGGATCCGCGCCACCTCGCGGGCACAGGCGCGGGTGAAGAGCGCACCGGTGCGGAAGCGCAGGAAGGCGCGGCTGATGGCGCCCTCGTCCAGCGGCAGCGCATCCACGTAGCGCTCCCACTCGGTGACGAGATCGTCCAGCGGGCGCCCGTAGGCCTTCTGGAAGTCCGCGTGAGCATAGAGTGCGCGGACTTTCTCCGGGCCGTAGGTGTCCGCCAGGAAGCGCAGGAACGAGCCCGCCACTGTGTACGCCCGGGAGGGCGCGGACTGGTAGAAGCCCTCGGTGCCCATCAGCTTGCGCATGTCCGGGGCCAGCTTCTGGCGGCGCATGCCCGCGGCCCACTGGTGCAGCGTGAGTTCGCCCTGGACGGGGTCATCCGCCGCCACCGCGAAGCCCTCGATGACGCCCATCAGCGGCCAGAGCCCGAACAGGCGCGTGGTGACCTGGAATGGGCCGCTCCCCGCCGGGCCCGCCATCACGTGCGCCAGCTCGTGGTGCAGGCTGGTGTGGGGGAAGGGCTTGTCGTTGATGTGCAGCTCGGCGAGCCACGGCTTGGCGAACTGCGTCCGGCCCGCACCCACCAGTGCCTGCTTCTCCTCCTCCGTCTTATAGAGGTAGACGCGGATCCGCTCCGCAGGTCCACCGCCGAGGAACTGGGAGAGCTGGTGGTGGCGGAACTCGAGGTCCCTCGCCATCCGCTCCACCGCCTCGCGATTCATGCCCCGCGGGTAGTGCAGCCGGAAGTGCTCCGTGTCGCGCACCCCGCCGAGCTGCTCGGCCAGGTACTCGTGCGTCATCCGCAGCCCGAGCGCCGGCCCGTTCCCCTCCAGGAGGGCCAAAGCCCCCACCAGCAGCGCCAGCAGCACCCAGCCTCCGAGTGAGGGGCGCGGCCGGGTGAGGCGTCCTTCCTTCACGTCCAGGCTCACGGCGGTGAGCAGCGCGAGCAGCCCGGCCAGCAGCACCGTCTCCAGCCGGAACCAGAGCAGCTTCGGTGTCACCGCCAGCGCCTCGTCATAGAGGGGGCCGGGGAGATGTCCGAGAAAGTGGTTGAAGGCGTACACCTGGGGCCCGGCGATGATGGGCCACGCGGTGTGGACCCCGGACAGGAGCACCAGCCCGATGTAGGCGAGCACGGCCCGGCCGGGCCGCCGGATCCAGAAGCCGCAGAGGACGCCCGCGGCGGCGGAGAGCACCGCAGAGGGCACGGTGAGCAGCGGGTAGAAGCCCACCAGCTCGAACGGATCGCACTGGGTTGAAAAGAGCGCGAAGAGGGTGGAACTGAGGAAGGGGGGCACGAGGACGGCCCCGTTCACCAGCAGCGCGGTGCCAAGGGCCAGGGCCACCGCCTGTCCCCGGTGCTCGGGGCGGGGGAGCGTCTGGAGGCGGGGCTCTTCGCCCCGGATGACGCGGCGCTCCTGGGCCGCGGCGGCGATGCCCACCCCACCGCCCAGCAGGCCCACGGCGATCGAGAGGGCCAGTCCCAGCTCGAAGCCCGGCAGCCCGAAGAGCGGCAGGAAGACAAGGCAAGAGCCCCCCAGGGCCATCACACCCGCCACAATGAGAACGGCGGGGCGACGCAATAGGGCAGAAGCGCGGGACCACAGGACTTGCTGCATAGGCTCCCCTATACTCCGCGCCAGCATGCCCGAACAGAAGACCGGTCCCGAGCACCGACAGTACGCGCGCGCGCCCATCGAGCTGAAGGTCGACTACAAGAAGCTCAACTCCTTCTTTGCCGACTACACGAAGAACATCTCCAAGGGCGGCACCTTCATCAAGACGAAGAAGCCGCTGGCCATTGGCACGCGCTTCCTCTTCAAGCTCACCGTGCCGCAGCGCACCGAGCCCTTCGAACTGCTGGGTGAGGTGGTCTGGTCCAAGGCGGACGGGGACGAGCCCGGCATGGGCATCCGGTTCATCTACAGCAACGACTCCCAGCGCTCCGATTTCGAGGGCGTGGTGGAGAAGCTCATGGCGGACAGCCTGGGGGCGGATCTGACGGAGAAGCTCCTGAAGAAGCCGGTGGGTTCGTGAGCCTGCGCCGCGCTTCCGTGCATGCGGTGGGCGCCGCGCTGCTGTTGGTGCTGGCCTGCCAGGCGCCCGAGGCCCAGGGCAAGCCGCCGCCGGCCCCGACTCCTCCCCCAACGGACGTGACCGCGAAGGACTATGTGATGCCGACGCTGCCGCGAGCGTTCGTGCGCCTGCACGACGCCTTCGGAGGAGTGCACCGGGTGGAGGTGGAGGTGGCTGCGACTCCGGATGCGCGCACCCGCGGGCTGATGTGGCGCACGGAGATGGCGGCTGGCAAGGGCATGCTCTTCCTCTTCCCGGACGAAGAGGTGCAGAGCTTCTGGATGCGCAACACGCTCATCTCGCTGGACATGATCTTCATCAACTCGCAGATGAAGGTGGCAGGCATTGTCGAGCGGGCCCAGCCGCGCACGCTCACGGCGCGCTCGGTGGGTGCCCCCAGCCAGTACGTGCTCGAGGTCCCCGCTGGCTGGAGCCAGTCGGTGGGCGTGACGAAGGGCAGCGCCGTCGAGTTCGAGGGCATCGCCCAGATCCAGATCGTCCCCTGAGTCAGGGCGAGGACTTGGCGCTCACGGGCTTCGGAGCGGGCCGCGCCGCCCCCGGGAGTCCTGGATACCGGGCGACTTTGCCCTCGTGAGGCCCGGGCAGCGGATCCTCCACGCCCGTCTCGAGCGCCTTGTCTTCGGCCGGGAGCTCCCGGTGGACGTTGCTGGCGGGCTCCACGGTGGCATCCCGCCCGCGTGTGAAGCTCTGCTCGCGGACGATCAGCCTGTACGCCTTGTCCAACTGCAGGGCCCGAGCGGGGCTCGGCAGGAGCAGAGGGGAGATGTTGGCGCGGAGGGCCTGGGTGGCTTCCGGCCGGAGCGCGCCCTCGGGGGTGAAGAAGCGCTCCAGCACCTCCGTGTTCGCGCGCAGCTCGTCGCCCGCGCCGTTGTGCTCCAGATAGTACGTGTACTCACCTTGGCCGTCCGCTCGCACCGGCTCGCGCACACCCTCCAGTCCGCGCTGGGACCAGTGGAACCACCCCGCCTGGAACTCCGAAGCGGGCAGCTTGCGGCCAAACGAGAAGACGCTGTCATCCGTCGCGCCAATGCCCGAGTGGCAGCCGATGCAGAACGCGTGCTCCTCGCGCGTCTGGGGGCGCAGCTGGCCGCTGGCGTCCTCGATGAAGCCCTGAAGACGCCAGCCCGAGCCGTTGCCGATCCCCTGCTCGGTGCTGCCGCCGATGCTGCGCGTCTTGTCGGGGCTCTGCACCGCCTCGAGCGCCTCGCGCCCGGAGGCCTGCATGAGCTCTCCGTACCGGAGCCAGCCCTTCTTGACCATGTAGCGCAGCTCCTTCAGCCGCGCCGCCATCCGGGGCTTTCCGTCCACCACGTCGAGGTAGCGCACGGTATGCGCGAACTCCGTCCCCTCCGGGAAGAGGCCCGCCGCGAGGTGGAGCTCGTCCTTCTGTTGCAGCGTGCGCGCACGGCCCACCCAGCTCATGGTGCGCTGAGGTGGTGCCCACGTGAACTTCACCTGCTTGGCCGTCCCGAGCTTGCCATCGCCATCGAGATCGACGCCGAGCCTGGTCTCCTGGACCGGAGCGATGGGGACATCCCGGCGGGCCACCAGCGACTCGAGAATGGCGAGGTTGAGCCCATACACCTCGGTGTCCGGCTGGCCGCTCTCGTCCTGACGGAAGGACTCGGGGAGGCGGATCATCACGTCCCCGAACGAGCCATTGGTGGGCCAGAAGGTGCCAGGGAAGGGGTAGTACGCGAACGCGCGCCAGCCCGTCAGGCTCCCATCCGGCCGGCGATCGAAACCGCGAGCGTCGAAGGAGAACGCGAGGTCCGGCACCCACCCGTCCCAGCGGCCATTGTGATCCGCGTCCCACTCCTTGGGGACTTGCTGGAGCGTGCGCGCGAGGATCGGCGAGCTGTCGGGATCGAGGTAGTTGCTCTGGCGGACGTACGCGAGGATCTCCTCGTCCGGCATGGCCGCGACCGCTTGGCGCCGATCCACGAAGAGGTTCGTCCAGGGGTTGCGCTTCGCCGCTCGGGGGAAGGCGAAGTCGAGCTGCACCGCGGCGTCATCGATGTAGTTGGGAGGGCGAGAGCCCTGGTGGCACACGAAGCAGGGGTTGTGCGTGCGCCCCTTCTCGCCCTGGGTCTTCGTGTAGCACTGCGGTGGGATGTAAGGCGTGACGTGCGTGAGCACATCATCCGGTGATGCCACCCGGGCCAGCCCCGCATCGGCACTGGGAGCGCCTGGGGTCCCCGCATCCGGGGTCTTGGACTCCGTGCCACGGCAGGCACAGACCGCGAGGAGCAGCGAGAGCGGCAACAGCAAGTCACGCGGCGGCATCCACATCCTTCAACGAGCTCCTGTGAGAGGGGGGACCACTCCAAGGCCCGGGCCGTCACGAGGACGGCCCGGACCCGGAAGCTACTTCAGCGGCGGGAACGGACCGAAGACGCCGACGTAGCTGGCGCGGCCCGTCGCCTCGGGATCCGAGATACGCACCGCGTCCGTCTCACCGTACGGGTGCTGCACCACGCCAATGAGGTAGCCGTGGCCATTCAGGTCCGGGTACCAGTACGGCGAGGTCGTCTCCGAGCCGTAAGGCGTCGTCATGATGCGCTCGAGCTTCTTCGTCACCGTGTTGAACGACCAGATGGCGTCGTTCTGATGGCCGCTGGTGTCCTCACCGATGATCAGCGTGTTGTACCCGGGCAGGTACGTCACGTTGTCCGGGCTGGCCAGCCCGTTGACGCTGCACGAGTTGCCCGTGTACTCGCTGCCCGCCGGGTAGCTGACGGGCACGCCCATGATGATGGGGTACCAGTTGAGGGGCGCGTACTTCGTCACCACCGCTCCGTCCGCGTTGGTGTACGAGCCCACGTTCAGCCCGAACACGCCGCCGCACGCGTTGGCCGCCACGCTGATGTGATCATCTCCGCCCGGCTGCGTGATCATGCCCTTGGCGATCTCCGTCAGCGCGATGTAGACCGTGTGCGAGTCCGGATCGTAGGTGAGGCCCTCCTCCTTGTTCAGCTCGGTGGTGGCGCCGAGCAGGGCCGCGTAGCGCCGCGTCTCGAAGCGCGAGGCCGGCAGCTCCATGCCCGCCTTCAGCTTGAGGCACTCCAGGTTCTCCGAGTTCGCGCCGCGCACCGCCTTGAAGCCCGCCGTCGGGCAGGTGCCATCCCCGTTCGGCGTCTCCGCCTCGAAGATGTCCGCGAAGGTGATGCGCGCGCCGCTCGACGGGTGGATGAAGGCGCGAATCTGGTCGTTCGTCGCGTGGCCCAGGTTGATCCACTCGATGTCGGCGGTGAAGATCGCCCCGCCGCGAGGGCTCGTCTGGTAGGCGCGCATCGCGTACAGCGTGCCCGCGCTCAGGTCCTTTTCCGTGTCCGCCACGAACATGTAGAGGCCCACGTTCGCGCCGTCATCCGTGAGCAGGACCGTCTTGTTGTCCGGCATCACGTACGGCACCTCGACCGAGCCGCGCCCCATCGCGTAGTGCTTCTTGAGCGAGCCGTTGCCGTTCTCGTCCAGGGTGATCTCCACCGGGAAGCCGGCGAAGTAGGGCGAGAACGTCGACAGGAAGGTGGTGCGGTAGTCGCCATCCGGCACGCCGTCCATGTCCGCGTCGGTCAGGTTCACGCCGAAGTACTGCGCCATGAGCTTGAACTCGGCGAACGTGGGCGAGGTGGCCCTCGCCTTCAGGTCGCTCCAGCTGGTGCGCTCCTGCACGAAGCGGGCGTCCGGCGGGAACTCCTCGGAGGCCATGTGCGTGTTCCACGGCGACTTCGAGCCCGCGCACGAGTACCAGAAGCCGTCGATGGGCGAGGTGTCGAGGGCCTTCGTCGCGGTCGCCGAGAGGTTGCCGTTGGCGTCCTGGTTGATGGACGTCACGAACATGTTCGCTGGGTACGACTCGGTGGAGCTGTACATGAACGTCTTGCCGCCCACCTGGATGAACGAGGTGTTGTCGTGGGCGTTGGTGATGATGACCTGGCCCGCGTCATCGCGCAGCGGCTGGCCCGTGCGCGACAGCAGGACGTTCAGGCAGGTGTTGGGGCTGTTGACGAGATCGCACTGGCGCTCGGGCCGCGCCGGGTCCTGGCCGCCGCGCAGAATCGTCGTGAAGCTGATGGGGTGCTCGGTGCCGTTGACGTTGACCCGCGACGACGCGCGGACCTGATGCTTCTCCGCATTGGTGCGGGGGAAGCCCACGTCCGCGAAAGAGAGCCATTTCATGGTGCCCGCGGGGCCCGGATCGCCCGGAGGGCCTACGGGGCCTACGGGGCCGGGGGTTCCTACGTCTCCCACGGGACCCTGTGCCCCTTGAGGACCTTGATCGCCGGTACACGCCGCCAGGGACAGTGAGCCCGCGAGAAGTGCCGCTTGCAGCGTGCGACCCGTTCGAATCTTCATCATGTCGTGCGTTCCTCTTCCGGATTGGAGAGGGGCGGGAGGTTATCCGGGGAGGGTGACTGTCCGCATCCCGCCACATGCCTCGCGGATGGGGGCAGATTTCACCCAGCCTTCTCGTGCGATCAACTCGTGCCGCAGCGTGTCGCGAACGTCTGGCGAAGGAGCAACCAGGCGGTCACGTTGCGGTGTCACGGTGGAGGCGGCTCAGTGCTCCTTATAGAGGAGCGACACCCTCACGGTGCGAGGCCCGCCGAAGCCGGGCCAACTCGAGCGCTCCCGCGTCAAGACGCCGCTACCGTAGTCAAAGAAGAGACCCGGTGAGTCCTTCAGCCACTTGCCCGTGAGCACGGAGGTATCGGAGCGCAGCAGCGTGTAGCCCAGCGCCTCGATGTCCTTCTCCTCCAGGTGGTACCAGGAGGGGCCAATGTGGTCTTCCCAGACAACGAGCGTGCCCGCGGGAGCTTCTCGGAGGACCTTCTGGTTGTGCTCCCGATCCGCTGTGAATGCCGGTGCCAGCTTGGGGTCGTAGTCGAGCACGGCGTACATGTAGCGATGGCTGGCATGGATCCGGAGCACCTCGCGCGGCGACTCGCGGAAGCGGGCCAGGGTGGCGTCGATGGCCCATGCGTCGCGAGACGACTCGGCGGCATCCACGTAGATGAACGCCGCCGCGGCCGAGGCGCCCAGCCCGAGCGCTCCCAGCGTCCCCGTGAAGAGGGGGAGAGAGAGCTTCCCGGTGATCGTGTTCCATCCGATCAGGGTGATGAGGGCCATGGCGGGTGCCACGCTGACGAAGTAGCGCGGATAGCCCGCTTCGCCGAACACCCCCAGGGTCCGGAACACGGAGTGCAGCAGGAAGAACAGGAGGAACGACGAGGTGAGCGTCCCGAGCTGGCGGCGGAAGAGCAGGAGGCCCAGCCCCAGGAGGAACGGGATCGCGAACAGGGGCCCCACGATCTCGGGCAGGCGAAGGGCGTAGCTCCAGAACGGCTCGGTGCCGTAGGCGCCGTTGGTCGCGTCCCAGTCCCTGGGCCAGTCATCGAGGATGAACAGCGGGTTGCCTGTGATCGCGACCGAGGCCAGCCACCACAGCCCGAAGCCTGCGGCAAGCCGCAGGGTGGAGGGGAGCCGCTTCCACAGGGGCTGGGGATCGCGCCGGTCGAGGAGGATCCACAGGCCCCACAGGATGCCGAGGAAGAAGCCCTCGGGCCGGGCCAGGATCAGGAGCGAGGCGGTCCACAGGCCCGCCACGACGCGGCCCGCCAGGTGGAGCCTCAACGCGAGGACGAAGACGAGCGCGAAGAGGGGCTCGGTCATCATCTCGGAGCACAGCAGCAGCCAGGAGGGCTGGAACCACACCAGCGGAATGGCCAGGTGGGGCCGGGCGAGCCCGAGCTGCTCGGCGAGCCGGAAGGTGTGCCAGCCGGTGGCCAGGCACACGGCGACGGTGACGAGCTTCGCCACGGGCTGGCCCCACTGCGCGGGCACCGCGTAGACGGCCTCGAAGAGGGGACGGGCCCATACCTTCACGAAGAACCACGGATGATCAAAGGCCCAGCGGGTGAGCGCATAGTGCGCGCCCCCGTCCTGCTGGTAGCTGTCCGGGTAGAGCCGGGCCAGCGTGATACCGACGAACGCCAGCGCCACGCTCCAAGCCAAGGCTTTGTGCCAGCTTTGCAACCGCACGTGCTCCGTGTCCGCCTTCCTGATGCGGGCCCACCGATTATCAGAACCGGATCGCGGTGAGCAGCAGATCGTACTTGCCGCCGAGGAAGGTGCGGAAGCCGTGCTGGTGCAGATAGCGGCGATAGAAGGCGAGGTCCTTCACCAGCAGGGAGAGGTCCGGTTCGCGCAGGTTGCGCACCCGGGCGCCGTACACCACCTCTCCATCGCGAAAGCGCGAGTTCGGGAAGCCGAGCACCAGTGCCGCCTGTGGCTCCAGGTGCTCCTGCACGAGCCTCCGCAGCAGCGCATGATCGTCCACGCCCGGGCTCTGCAGCGTGCCTACCGACAGCACGAGGCTGAAGCGCCCGAGCCCGTCCGGCAGGGCGTTGAGGTCGGCGAGGAAGAACTCATGGTGCGCGTCCGGGAAGCGCGAGCGGGCCTCGGCGAGCGCACTGGCGCTGTGGTCCACCCCGACGAAGGTGACCTCCGGTGAGCCGTCGAGCCACGCGAAGGCGGCCAGCTCATCCCCGCGGTTGACGCCCAGGTCCAGGACCCGTGCGCCTGCGGGCAGGGAGATGCGCCCGAGCGCCTCGAGCCAGGGCAGGAGGAAGCCCGCGTCCTCGAGCTTGCGCAGCCGGGCGAATGCGGAGTCCGAGCCATAGCGCTCGTGCGATGGGAGGGCTTCGCCAGCGTCCTCTCCGCCCGCATGCCAGGGCGCCTCGGGCCCCAGCCGCTCGAAGGTGAGCGCCACATGGGTCTCGTCCACGGCGCGAGGCGTGAGGAGCCGGCACGCGAGGCCTTCGGCCAAATCGCACCAACTGCGCAGCGGACGGTGCACGAGTCCACCGCCCGGCCCCACGCGCTCTCCCGGATAGCAGCCACGGCCGAGGTCCGGGTCGGGCACCTCGATGCACGTGCGGCCAGCGTCGAGGGACTTCCTCAGGTGGTGGTGGATGAGGATGAGCGGCTCGTCGTGGAAGCGCCGCGGGCGGGGGGCGGATTCGGTGGGGCTCGGCATGGGCCGGGACGGTTCTTACACCTGTGCGCGGCGCTCGAACATGAACGCGCTGGTGCGCGAGGTGGCGGCCTGCTCCTTTACCTTCTTCTTCAGCGAGGCCGCCAGGCCGGAGAGCGAGGCCGGGTGCACGGTCCCGCCCATCCGCCGGCTGTCGAGCACCGCCAGGCTCAGCGTCACCAGGGGAACCTGCACGCGGTTGCCCTTCCGATCCGTGGCCTCGAAGAACCCTCGCTCCAACTCGCCCGGGTCGAACAGTGCGCGCTTCTCCTCATCGAAGCGCTGGCAGAGGGCCTCCAGCGCCTCGGGGTTCACTTCGCCAGGGCACACGAGCACGAAGTCGTCCCCGCCCACATGGCCCAGATGGCTTCCCGAGGGCAGCAGGTGCAGGCTCTCGGAGAGCACTCGCGCCGTGAGGCGAAGGAGCTGGTCTCCCCGAGGGAAGCCGTGGCGTTCGTTGTACTCCTTGAGCCGATCCAGATCGGCGTAGATGACGGTGAACCCAGAGGAGCCGCGCAGGGCTTGCCGGATCCATCGCTCGATCATCCGGTTCCCCGGGAGCTGCGTGAGCGGGTGGGCGCCTGTGGTCGCGTGCACCTCCAGGTCCGTGGCCCGGGCGATGAGCTGCTTCATCGTCACCGTGCCCAGGAACCGTCCCTGTGCATTCGTCACCACCACCGGTTCGTAGAGCGACTCGGGCGCGCGCCCCAATGCCGCCCTCGCGAGGGCGGGGATCTTCAAGGTGTCCTCCACCACGAGCGGCCGCTCGTTCGCGGTCAGCTCCGAGCGGTGGCGCATCACCAAGGCGTGGGGCCGGTCGCCCGCGAGGAGCACCACGTGATCCAGGCCGGGAGTCCGCCGGAAGAGCTGGTCCAACTCCTCGGTCTTCGTCCCCGCGTCCAGGCAGAGGCGGCGGATGACGATGCCGCCCACCGTCTCGTCGTCCTCGTCCTTCTGGTAGTGGAGCGCGCGGAGGGCCTCGCGGCGGTGGCGCTGGAACTCCTCGGAGGGGCGGGGCGGCTGGCTCGCGGGCCGTGCCACCAGAAAGCCCTGCGCGTGGCGGATGCCCAGCCGCAGCAGCACGTTCATCTCGTCCCAGGTCTCGATGCCCTCGGCGATGAGGGTGCTGTCCACGCTGGAGGCGAAGGCGACCAGCGATTTCACCAAGTGCTGCTTGTAGCCGTGCCGGTGGATGTCCCGCACCAACGCCTGATCCAGCTTGATGAATTGCGGCGCGCTGTGCACCAGCGTTACCAGCCCCGAGTGTCCTGCCCCGAAGTCATCCAGCGCGATGCCGAACCCATGGCCGATGCACTGGCGGGTGATCTGCCTGAGCTGCTCCGAGTCCGCGAAGGTGCTTGTCTCGGTGATCTCCAGGACGATTTGACGGGGGCTCACGCCGTACCGGGCGAGCAGCTCCAGCACGGAGCCATCGTGGAAGCGCGGATCGCTCAGCACCTCGGGCCCCACGTTGAAGAAGAAGGGGACGCGCTTGGCCTCCAGCGGAAGGAGGGCAATCTGGCGGACGGCCGCTGTCCAACACGCCCGCTCCAGCTCGAAGGTGACGCCCTCGACCCGCGCCTTGCTGAAGAGCATGTGGGCGGCCTGCACAGGGTCCATGCCTCGGGAGAGCACCTCGAAGCCAATCGGCTCCCCGGTCATCAGGTCCACGATGGGCTGGAAGGCGGAGATGATCCGAGGCTCCTCCCCATTCCAGAGCCAGGCAGGGGGCTCAGCGGCACCACTGATCGAGGAATGGCTCATGCTCACAAGATGTAGCGGATCCCTCTGACCGCCCTACGCCTGCCGTGTGAGGGGACGGAAACAAGCCAGTGATGCAAGTGTGGCGGCTGGCTGTCTCCTCCCTGGGGGATGGGCAGCCAGGGAAGCAAGCCCCTGTCCAGTGTGGACAGATCTTGGACACTCCAGGTCCCGCGGATCTCGATTCTCTCAGGATACCGGACGGTGCACGATGGTCCGCACCATCCTCGGCCCTGGAGGGAGAACGTCTTGGAGAGCGGCTCGACGCAGCGTGGCTACATCCTCATCCTCGCCAAGCCCCCTCGGCCGGGAGTGGCCAAGACGCGCCTCACTCCCGCCGTGGGAGGGGAGGGGGCGGGGGTTCTCGCGAACGCTTTCCTCCAGGACATCTGGGCTCCCCTTCATGCGCTGACGTGGGCGCGCCCCGTCATCGTCATGGGAGTAGGGGGACGCGAGGACTTGCAGCTGGAGGGGGAGGTTGATGTCTGGGCACTCGAGCAGAGCGTCGAGAAGGTCGCGTTCTGGGCCATGGAGCGCGCCTTGGAGGAGGCTCCCTTCTTCATTCTGTGCCCCAGCGACATTCCCGGCATGCCGGTGAGCCGGCTCGAAGCCGCATACCACGCGCTCCAGTATCAGGATGTGGTGCTCGGCGCGGATCACTCAGACATCCCCTATCTGATCGGTGTCCGGCGCGAGGCGAGACATAGGTACGGGGGCTTCTCGTTTCTGAAGGGGCCCGAGACGACAAAGATCATCGGCGACCTGAGGAACCTGGGGGCCAGTGTGACGATCCTCCAGCCCTGGTTCGACGTGGACCAGCCAGAGGATCTCGACAGGCTGCACGGCATGCTGCAGCGAGGCGAGGCCGTTGCCCCCCGTACCGCAGCGGCGCTTCGGGAACTGGGGTACACGCCAGGGCAGCGCAAGCCGTGAGCTACCCTTGGCCGTGGAGTGGGAGCTTACGGCTGTGAGGTCAGTTCCTTCTTGCGGACGATGACCTGGAAGGCCTTGAGGACGACCTCGGACTGAGTCGCGGCGGCGCTCAGGAACGCGTCGATCCCAATGTCAGGCCGGTCGAGCTTGTTGCTCGGGACGTGGTGGGCCGCCATCTCGTAGTCATCGAAGATCATCACGCCGCCTGGCCGCAGCAGCCGCCAGCTCAGCACCGCGTCCTCGAGCACATCGAAGGCCTTGTGAGAGCCATCAATGTAGATGAGGTCGAAGGTGGGCTCTGGGGGGAGGCGGCGCAGCGCGCTCCCCGAGAGGCCCACGAGCTTCTCCACGCGTTGGGAAGCGCCGCTGGCGGCGAGGTTCTCGTCGAACACCTGGCCATAAGGCGCGGCGAACAGGTCCACGCAGACCATGCGGCTGGTCTCATGGGTGAGCACATTCTCGAGCAGCCAGATGGCGGAGCGGCCTTCGTAGGAGCCGATCTCCAGCGCTCGCACCTCCGGGCGGCCCATGAGGGGCGCGAGGACGCGGCGCCAGTCGGGCTCGCACTTCGACATCCAATCGGACGAAAAGCGGTACGGGCCCACCTGACGGTAGGCAGGGAGCCGATCCACAATGGCCTGCATCTCGCCGTGGGTCTCCGCGGTGAGCCAAGGAGTCGTCTGGATGAGCTTGGCGATGGCCTGACGCCCGTTGAGCCGGATGTTGTCCACCCTGGCCGCATGCGGCCCCAACTGCGCAATGTTGGCCCGGCCTTCCTCCATCAGGGTCACCAGGGTCTCGAAATCGCGAGTCCAACCCAGCAACGCTGTATCCGTGACGAGCTCGGGCCCAAAGGCCTTCTCGAACTCGCGGAAGCGAACCTCCAGCGAGCGGAGCCTGGCGGAGACATCCTGAACACTGGCCTCGTCCTGGGGCTGCGGACTTGCGGCTGAGGCGGGGGCTCCATCTGGTGGATTCATGCCACCCACGCTCTACTGCATGTGCAGCCGGAGCATCAAGGTGACGCTCAGGACTCCCGCTGTGGCTCCATCGGCGCCGTCGAGGGCGTGCTGTCTGCGATGGGAGTGATCGGCGCCATCTGTGCGAGTGTGGCCTGGGCGGCCACGGCATCCATGGTCTGGCCCTCGTCGAGCTGGGTGGCGGAGAGTGCCCGGAATCGGCGGGTCAGCGCGGACAGCTCTGCTGCCTTCATCTGGGCGTGTCCACTGCGCAGCGACAGGAGCGCCACGCGGGCCCGGTCGAGCTGGGCCACTTGAGCGCGCAGCCGCGCGAGGATCCGCTCCCGGCGCAGCTTGAGCTCTCCCAGGCGCTCCATCTCCTCGGCCAGAGAGGCCGCGGCGGACTCGAGCTGCCGGCGAGCGACCTCGTCGATGCACGCCTTCGCGGCGCGGATCAGCTCCTCACGCTCCGCTTGAAGCTCTGTCTGAGCACGCTCCTCGAGCTGGGCTTCCACGCCCGCCCACTCCGAGGCCAGCTCCACGGCGTCCTTCGTCATCTTGGCGATGGTCCGGGCCAGCTCCTCTCGGGCGGGCTCTCGGGGGAGCTGCGCCAGGGAGCGGCCGCACTGCCGGTAGAGGGTCAGGGCGCGCTCGGCCAGGGTGTGGAAGTCTCCCGAGAGCTGAGGCAGCAGCTCCTCGCAGCGGGCCTCCACGGGATCCGAGGACAGTGCCAGGTGCGCGGCCACGGAGCTCAGGCCGACGAAGAGGCCCACGACGGCCCCGGCCACGCTCGCGCCGAGCAGCAGCGGGGTGGCCAGCTCCACCAGCCGTGCGGCGAGGATGCGCGCCACCTCCACGCCTCCCAGCGTCAGCGCGGAGCACAGGAGCGCTCCGAGCACGTAGTTGACGAGGGTGGGGCGCCGCTCGCCCACCTGGCCCTCCTCGCCCCGCTCATTGAGGTGAGCGCGCACCAGCAGGGCTCCGGCCGCCGAGGCGCTCAGTCCCGCCGTCCACGCGGGGGCCATGCCGAGCGCGTAGGGGAGGGCGGGCAGCACCACGCCGAGGCCCGAGAGCAGGAGCCGGTCCCACTTGTCGCCTCGGGCTACGGCGAGCAGGGTGCAGGCGATGGCGAGGTAGGCCAGGGGCAGGGGCACACCGGCCTTGAGGGTGGCCAGGTGCAGCAGGCCGGCGCCAGCTCCAGCGGCGAGCGCTCGGGAGACGTTTCGCTCAAAACTTTCGCGGTGGTGGAGCTGCAGGACAGTGGCGGACATCGGGAACTCCGACGCGGCGGGCGAGAGAAAGGTTCCCGTTGGAACGCGTGGGCGAATAAAAAGGTCTGCGGATGACGACCTCCGCCCTCCCCGAGACGATGCGAGCGCTGTGCCTCACGGCCTACGACGGCCGGCCCGAGTCGCTGCGAGTGACGGAGATGCCGGTGCCGAAGCCCGGTCCGGGGCAGGTGTTGGTCCGGGTGGCGGCGGCGCCCATCAACCCGTCGGATCTGATGTTCGTCAGAGGACTCTACGGGGTGAAGAAGCCGCTGCCGGCGGTGCCGGGCTTCGAGGGCAGCGGGACGGTGGTGGCGGCGGGGAGCCTGGCGGGGCGAATCCTGGTGGGGAGGCGGGTGGGGTGCATTCCTACTCCGGGCACGGACGGAACGTGGGCCGAGTACGTGGTGGTGCCGCTGGGGCAATGCCTGCCGCTGCTGCCGCGCATCAGCGATGAGCAGGGCGCGAGCTTCTTCGTGAACCCGTTCTCGGCCTGGGCGCTGATGGAGCTGGCGCGGCGGGGCAAGCACCAGGCGCTGGTGCAGAGCGCGGCGGCGAGCACGCTGGGGCGGATGGTGCAGAAGCTGGCGCGCAAGGAGAAGCTTCCGCTGGTGAACGTGGTGCGCCGGGCCGAGCAGGAGGAGATGCTGCGCAAGCTTGGCGCGGAGCACGTGTTCAACAGCAGCGAGCCCGAGTTCGAGGAGCGGCTGCGGCTCCGGTGTCAGGAACTGGGTGTGTCGCTGGCGTTCGACTCGGTGGCGGGGCCGATGACGGGGCAGCTGGCGCGAGCACTGGTGGACGGGGGCACGGTGATCGTCGTCGGAGGACTTTCCGAGCAGGAGTGTCGCATCCGTCCGAGCGAGTTCATCTTTCACCAGAAGAAGCTCGAGGGCTTCTGGCTCGCGGACTTCTTCAAGGGTGGCTTCGGCAAGGATCGGGTCCGGGCGCTGGTGGACGTGCCGCTCTTGCTGGGCAAGGAGTTCGAGACGCAGGTGCGCGCGAAGCTGCCACTGGACTCGGCGTCAGAGGCGCTGCGTATGGCCAATTCGGACATGACGGCGGGCAAGGTGTTCTTCACGCCCGGAGCCGCTATGAGGCACGAAGACAGCGGCTCAAGATGACGGAGGCGGAGGCCCTCAGTCCTCAGCTCTCTAGCAAGGAATCCGACTCGCAGGTAAAGCTGCCATGGCAGAATTTTATGTGATTATTGTAAAATTGGTTTAATCTGTTTCTCATGAAGACCCAGGACGTCGGCGCGAACCCAGGAAGTGGCCTCGTCAGGTACGTCGCGGTGCTGGCGGCTCTGCACCTCGCGTGCGGACAGCCTCCCCTCTCTCCCGGAGAAGAGCCCCTGGGGACGACGGGAAGCAGTCTCACCTCCACGATGACTGGCTCGATGTCCGCGTACCGGACCGGCGCCACCGCCACTCGCCTGCAGAATGGCAAGGTGCTCATCGCGGGCGGCTACAACAGCGGCAACCTGCAATCCAGCGAGCTCTACGACCCTGCGACCGGGACCTTCACCCCCACGGGCTCCATGAGCGCGGCGCGCTCCACCCACACGGCCACCCTCCTGAATGACGGACGGGTCCTCGTGATCGGAGGCGCGAGCACCAATACGTGCGAGCTGTACGATCCCACCACCGGCACCTGGAGCGCTACGGGAGCCATGAACGTGCGCCGCGAGCACACCGCGACGCTCCTCCCCAATGGCAAGGTCCTGGTCGTGGGAGGCGTGGACGACTGGGGATCCACCTTCGCGCAGTCCGTCCTCTACAACCCCGCCACTGGGACCTGGCAGTCCACGCAATCCACGCACTTCACGGCGGTCTCCCGGAGGCGCCACGCCGCCGCTCGCCTCGCCGACGGGCGGGTCCTGATCACCGGCGGCACCAACGGCAGTCAGACCTATTACAGCGATGCCTGGCTCTACGACCCGGTCTCCGACTCTTGGTCTCAGACCGGCAACACCTCCATCGCCAGCGCGCTCTTCACGAGCCTGACCCTGCTCCCGAGCGGCAAGGTCCTGATGATTACCTGGTCCACGGCCAAGCTCTACGATCCGGCCACCGGGACCTGGAGCGACACCCAGGCGCCGTTCTCCCCACGCGAATTCCACCATGTGATGGTTTCGCCCCTCGGCCACGCGATCCTCTTCGGAGGCCGCTCCAACGACACCCCGGTCGGCAGTGTCGAGCGCTATGTCGCCTCCAGCGGCACCTGGGAGGTCATCGGCATGCTGCAGCGGGTGCGCGACTTCTCCGCCGCCGCGCTCGTGGGCACGGACAAGATCCTGGTGGCCGGCGGCAGTGGCATCTGGGGGAACCTCTACGACGCCGAGCTCCTCCAGGACGATGGGGCCGCCTGCACGGCACCGAACTGCGGACAGGAGGCTCGCTACGACTCCACGCTGCAGGCCCCCAAGTGCGGCACGGTGGGCAACAGCTGCTTCTCCGGGGTCCTCGTCGACGGCCGGGGGACTGTGGAGTTCCGGTGGCCCAACACCCTCAACCGGTCGTGCGCCACCGAGAGCGGTGACTCCTACCACGTGGGTCTCTCGATCGACTCCTTGAAGGTCTACACCGCGGACGGGACCAGCTTCGCGGACGGGAAGACCGTGACGATCGAGGCGAAGGTCTGGGCCAACTCGTCCGCCAAGCTCAACCTCTTCAAGGCCGCGGACGCCGCCAACCCTTCCTGGCAGCTCATCACCACGCTCTCGCCCATCGGTACCACCAACACCACCCAAGTCTTCCGGACGACGTATGCGCTGCCTAGCGGGAGCCTCCAGGCCATTCGCGCCAGCCTCCGGTACGGTACGGATACCCTCCCGTGCACCACCTACGACTACGACGACCACGACGATCTCGTCTTCGCCGTCCAGTCGGTCCCTGACACCACGCCCCCCGCCACCGCCATCACCGCTCCCGCCGCGGGCGCGACGGTGAGCGGGAGCGTCACGCTGAGCGCCTCGGCCAGCGACGCTCGCGGCGTCACCAAGGTCGAGTTCTATGTGGGGGCGCGGCTCGCTGGCACGGACACCAGCGCGCCCTTCTCTCTCTCGTGGAACACCCTGACGGACGGCAACGGAAGCCATACGCTCACCAGCAAGGCCTACGATGCGGCGGGGAATGTGGGGACCTCTTCGGGGGTCACGGTTACCGTGAGCAACGATCTCACCCCGCCGTCGGTGTCGATCACCGCCCCCACCGCGGGCACGACGGTGAGCGGGACGGTCTCTCTCCAGGCTTCGGCCAGCGACGATCGCGGCGTCGTTCGGGTCGAGCTCTATCAAGGCACCACCTTGATCGGCACGGACACGGCCGCTCCGTACAGCCTCAGTTGGAACAGCCGGACGGTGGCCAATGGCATCCGGAGCCTGACCGCCAAGGCCTATGACGCGGCTGGGAATGTGGGGACCTCCGCCGCGGTCACGGTGCTCGTGGACAACGACGTCACCTCGCCCACGGTGTCCATCACCTCCCCCACGAGCGGCGCCACGGTGGCGGGAACCGTCACGATCACCGCCACGGCCAGCGACGACCGGGGCGTTCAGAAAGTGGACTTCTACCGGGGGAGCACCCTGCTCGGGACGGATACGTCTGCCCCCTACGGCATCGATTGGAACACGCTCCAGGGGGGCAATGGGACGTACTCCCTGACGGCGACGGTCTCCGATCTGGCCGGGAACGTGGGCACGGCCACCCTGAGCGTGACCGTCAACAACCCCGGCGGGGCGAGCTACGATCCGGTGCTCAAGGCTCCCAAGTGCGGAGCCACCGGGGCGAGGTGTGACTCGGGGGCGCTCCTGAGCGGCCGCGCGAACCTTGGCCCGGAGACCAACGCGCCCAACACCCTCCAGGGCTCCTGTGCGGACGGCACCACAGGGAGCTACCACGGGGACGAGTCCCTCGACCAAATCGCCATCTACACGCTGGACGGGACGCCCTTCGCTCCCGGCAAGACCGTGCAGATCGACGTCACCGTTTGGGCCTACACCGCCGGCGGCTCGGACAAGCTGGACCTGTACTACGCGAGCGATGCCACCAACCCCGTCTGGACCTACCTGACGACGTTGACGCCGACGGCCACCGGCTCCCGGGTGCTCTCAGCGACGTACGTCCTCCCCTCGGGGACCTTGCAAGCGGTCCGGGGGAACTTCCGGTACGGAGGCAGCGCCGGAACGTGCACGACCGGCTCGTACGACGACCGGGATGACTTGGTGTTCGCGGTCCAATGAAGAGCGTGCCGCAGCCACTCCCCCAGGCTGCTCAACACCCGCTCTGCATCCAGCGCCTGCAGTGACACCTCCTCGAATGACAGCTTCGGGCGCAGCCCATCCACTCTGCCCAACTGCTCCAGCAGTGGCTGTCCCTGAGCCTGCCGTTCAGGCTTTGGAAGGCTGGGCTGGTTCTCAGATGGGTAAATCGGACTGCTCAGGCGGGAAAGAGGGGGCTTCGCCCGCCACCGTGGACTTACGGCGGAGCCATGTGCCCCAATCCGATGCTCCCTCCAGGTCCTCCAAGTTGAGCGGTATGCCGCCACGCTCAACGAGGCGGGGATTTCCCTCCAACGTCCCTGGCCCGGCTCGGACGAAGAGTGGCACCCAGCGCGCCTGGAGGTTCTCCAGCGCCCCCGCCCATGTTCCGCCCTTGTCAAAGTCCGAGCTCACAACCACGCCGAAGTCGCTGAGCGCGTAGACGTCCTTGTTGCGATCCATGGCGCTCCAGACCGTGAAGCGCGCACCAGGATCGTATGGCGATAGCAGCGTCATTCGCTCGTCTTCCAGCGCCTTCCGGAAGGTCTTCTCCAGCGCCGCGCGCTCCAGATCTCCTGGGAGGACGCCGAGCACGTGTCCCCCTGCGGCGAGCGCCGCTGTCATCGCCTCCCGGTCCACCCCCTTTGCGCCCCCCGAGATCGTCACCAGTCCAGCCCTGGCGCAGCGCTGCGCGAGCCGTTGGGTGAACTGAAGCGCTGCGACGTCTGCAGCTCGCGAACCCACAATGGCTACGCCCCCAGCGTCCAGCCCCGAGTGTGCTCATGTACACCTGCATGACGCGTTGCTCCTCCTTGCGCAGCGCGAGGAGCTTGTTGATCCGCTCTGGGTCATGGGCGTAATGCACCGGAGTGCGCTTATAGCGGGAGCCCTGCTTCGTTACTGGAGCGGGCACCAGTGTCTCCGCAAGAGTCAGGACCTTCTCGAGTGCTCCTTGGGAAAGGTTGAGTGACGCCTGAAGCTCTGGAATGGAGGCACCGTCGTCGATCTGCTCCAGTGTGGCGAGTACCGCTTTCATTTGTGCTGCGGGTGGGAAGGCGGACTCGATGAAGTACTCAGCGATCTCGTCGTCCTCAGCGCCGCCGAGCAAGATGCCCACCGCGCTGTCGAGCTTTCGCCCCGCGCGGCCGACCTGCTGATAGTAGTGGACGACGGAGGCAGGTCGCTGGAAATGGACGACGAAGCCCATGTCAGGCTTGTCGAAGCCCATCCCCAGAGCTGACGTCGCGACGAGGGCCTTCACTTTGTTGTTCAGCAGCGCCTGCTCGAGCACGGGGCGCTGCGAGTCATCCATCTGGCCAGAGTAGACGGGCGCGGCAATGCCGTTGCGCTCAAGCCATTCACTCACGCGGCGCGCGTCCCGCACCGTGAGGCAATAGATGATGCCAGTGCCAGGAAGCTTGCCCAGGTGTTTCACGAGCCATGCCAGCCGGGCCGGTTGTTTCGGGAACTGGAGCGTTTGGAGCCTGAGGCTCTCGCGGACGAACGGCCCCCGCATGACATGGAGCTTTCCGCCAAACTGCTCCTGGACGTCCTCGACGACTCGTGCGTTCGCCGTGGCTGTCGTTGCGAGCACCGGAACGGTCGGTGGCAGGAGCTTGAGGAAGGAGACGATACGCCGGTACTTCGGGATTCCGACCTGCTCGATCATCTCCGCGCGCATCTTCGCGAAGCGAGCATAAGACGGATTTGGCACCTTCGTCTTCTACAAGACCGGTCGGCTGAGGTTCAGTTCCGAAGCCCTCAGCTCTTAGGGCGGGAGATGGGACCGACCTTGCCTTTGATCACCTTCAAGTAGTCCGCAGGGGCCATGAGGATCTGCGTGCCGCGAATGCCTGCGGACACCGAGATCACATCGAACAGCTCCACTGTCTCCTCTACGAAGACCGGGTACTCCTTCTTGCCGCCGATGGCTGTCACACCGCCTCGGATGAAGCCCGTCAGTGGCTGAAGCTCCTTGAGCGGCACCGTGTCTACCTTCCGGTCTCCGCTCAGCTTCGCTAGCGCCTTCAGGTCCAGCTCCGCGTCGCCTGGCACCACCGCCATCAGCACGCCCGTCCGGTCTCCGCGCGCCACCAGCGTCTTGAAGACCTGCTCCGCGGGCAGGCCCACTTTCGCGGCGACGGTCTCCGCAGAGAGGTCCTCGGGATCCACCTCGTACTCGCGCAGCTCGTACTTCACCCCAAGGGTGTCCAGCAGGCGGGCAGCGTTCGTCTTCACAGCGTCACATCCCCAGCGCTCGAGAAGCCGCCTTCACCCGCGCCAGCGCCTCCTCGGGAGTCGTCCCCACCGCCGACAGGTGCCCCATCTTCCGGCCTTTGCGTGCATCCCGCTTGCCGTACAGGTGCAGCCGCACCCCCGGCATCGCCAGCACTTGTTCGAAGCGCGGGCCGCCCTCGGTCAGCCACAGGTCTCCCAGCAGGTTCACGATGGCTGCCGGCCGCACCACCTCCACCGAGCCCAAGGGCAGGTTGCACACCGCTCGCACCGCCTGCTCGAACTGGCTCGTGAGGCAGGCCACCTCCGTCGCGTGGAAGCTGTTGTGCGGACGCGGCGCCAGCTCGTTCACCAGCAGCCGCCCGTCCTTCAGCAGGAACATCTCCACCACCAGCAGCCCTTCGACCTGGAGCGCGTTCGCCATGTCCCGCGCGATCTCCGCCGCCTTCGCCGCCACTTGCGGCGGCACCGGCCCCGGCAACAGTGACCACGCGAGGATCCGCTCCTCGTGGTGGTTGTAGGCCGGTGGGTACACCACCGTCTCGCCCTTCGGGCTTCGCGCCACCAGCACGGACAGCTCGGATTCCAGGTCCAGCGTGGCCTCGGCCACCACCGCGCTCTCGCCCAAGTCCTTCCACGCTTGCCCTGCCTCCGTCGCGGCCTTCACCACCACCTGCCCGCGCCCGTCGTAGCCGCCCTCGCAGGACTTCACGAAGCACTTGCCTCCTAGTGCCGCCACCGCCGTGCCCAGTTCCGCAGCGCCGTTCAGCTCCTGCCACGGTCCCAGCGGGAAGCCCTGCTTCGCCAGCCATGCCTTCTGCCGTCCACGGTGCTGCACCATCTCCAGCACCGCCGCCGAGGGCCGCAGCGGCGCTTGCTCCGCCGCCGCACGAAGCGACGCCAGGGGAATCTTCTCGATCTCCAGCGTCACCACATCACACGCCCGCGCCAGCTGCGCCGCCGCCCGCGTGTCCCCGAAGTCTGCCGTGTAGCACTGGTCCACCACCCAGCGCGCCGGGCACGCTGGATCCGGATCCAGCGCCTGCACCTGGAACCCCAGCGTGCGCGCCGACAGCGCCATCATCCGCCCGAGCTGCCCGCCCCCCAGAATCCCAATCGTCCCACCCGGCAGAACCGTCTTCATGAGAGCACCCGATCCCGGAGCACCTCGTCGGTACGCGCCTGCCGCCACGCCGCCAGCCGCGCCCGAAGCTCCGGATACTTGAGGGCCAGGATCGACGCCGCATGCAGTGCCGCGTTCGCTGCCCCCGGCTTGCCAATCGCCTGCGTCCCCACCGGCACGCCCTTGGGCATCTGCACGATGGACATCAGCGCATCCAATCCCGCCAGCAGCGTGGTGGGCATCGGCACCCCCAGCACCGGCAGCAGCGTCTTGCTCGCCACCATGCCGGGTAGGTGGGCTGCCCCTCCCGCCGCCGCGATGATGACTGACAGCCCTCGGGCCTCCGCCGTGGACGCGTACTCCATCATCCAGTCCGGCGTGCGGTGCGCCGACACCACCCGCACCTCGTGCGGAATCCCCAGCTCCGTGAGGATGTCGATTGCCGGGCGCAGGTACTCGAGGTCGCTCTTGCCGCCCATGATGACCCCAACCCATGGGGTGTCCGCGCTCGCCATGCCGTGTCGCGCCTCCTGCGCTCTCCCGCCAGCAGGGCAGGAAGAACGCGGAGATAGGGCCGGGGGATTCCATCGGTCAACCCAGAACCGCGGGACGTCCATCCGAAAACACCGAGGGCCCCGCCGTTCCCAGCGGAGCCCTCGCATGCGTGCCTGCCTCGGGAGCCTGCCCCAGGCTCAGTACGTCGAGCCCATGCGCCCAAAGTCCTTGAGCGCCTTGGACTTCGAGCGCTTCACCGCCGCGTTCACCTCTTCGCTGCTCTGGGCCTGCTCGTACTCGTCGTAGGCCGCCTTCTGCTCGGCCATGTCCGCGGCCACCGCCGGAGCGCCCGCCACCGAGGCTGCCTCGTTGAACATCTCCTGGTTCAGCTGGATGAGCTGCCGCGCCTCGTCCCGGCGGCCCACCTTCAGGGCCTCGGCTGCCTTCTGGAGGTTGGCCGCGCTGCGCGCCCGCACCGCGTACACCGTGGCGTCCTTGTCCTGCTTCGCCGCCACCTCCTCCATCCGGTCCGTCACCATCGCCGACAGGCTCGCCGTGCTCTCCACCGTCCCGTCCTTCAGCAGGTCCGTGTACGTCAGCTTCAGCCCCGTAACGTTCACCGCCTGACCCACCGCCGAGCCCGTCACCTTCAGCCGCGCCACCACGCGCTCCGTCTGGCCCGCGGAGAAGTCCGGCATCGCCACGCGCACCGTGCGCCCGGCCTGGTGCGCCTGGTAGCCCAGCACCTCGCCCAAGAGGACGCCGTCCGGCAGCTCGAAGGACAGCTCCACGTTGCGCGCCACCAGCGTGGCCGCCTGCTGCAAGTCCTTTTGGAAGATGCCCGCCAGCTTGCCCGCGTCCTCCAGGAAGCCGTACGCCCCCGCGCCGTACTCGGCGAACGCCTGCATCAGGTCCTCGTTGAAGTCCGTGCCCACACCAATGGAGCTCACCGTCACCCCCTGCGCGCGGATGTTCTTCACCACCTGCTTCAGGCTCTGCTCATCCGTGACGCCCTCGGTGGGCTGCCCGTCGCTGATGAGGATGATGCGGTTCACCTTGTACTCACGGCGCGCGGTGTTCACCTGGTTCTGTCCCGTCGTCAGGCCCGCGCTGATGTTGGTGCCGCCCTCGTCCCAGATGCCCTCGATGTACTGGAGCATCCGCGCCCGATTCGAGGACGTGGCCGCCATGCTCGGCAGCGCCTTCACGTCCGAGCCGTAGTGGACGATGGACAGCCGGTCCTCGTCCCTCAAAAGGTTCACCAGTTGACGCGCCGCCTGCTTCGCCTGCGCCAGCTTGTAGCCGCTCATGGAGCCGGACCGGTCAATCACCAGCGCCAGGTTCACCGGGCTGCGCTGCGAGCCCGGGACCTCGGCCCCCGTCACGTCCACCGTGACGAACTCATCCGAGCTGCCCAGGGTGATGTAGGGGTGCGACAGCCGGCTCGTCATCGTCAGAGAGCCGTTCGACGCCTGTGCCGGAGGTGTAGGCGGAGGAGGGGGCGTCGGCGGAACGGGGGTGGCGATGTGCGGCTGGGGCGGGGCCGGCGGGGTGGGGGACACCGCGCGCGGCATCCCCAACACCAGGGCCACCAGCGCCAGGGTACCGGCCAGGGCCAGGAAGGTGGACGTCTTGTTCATGGGCAGGGCTCCTTGGAAGCAGCAGGCCCTGCATCAGACGAATGGCGCGCGAAAAAGGTCTAAAGGGCCGCGCGCCAGTATGTCACTCCGGCTGCGCGGACAGTTTGCCGGCGCAGAAATACGGGGAGTTCGTCTCCCCGAAGGTGTTCCGGTAGGTGACCGGATCGTCCCGCTTGAGGCGCTCCAGCGAGGCCTGGTCCAGCAGCAGCGGGCGGCAATCCATCCGGTTGCGCAGCACCTCGTCCACGCTGGTGTCCGTCACCTCACACGAGGACGAGCCCGCCACGCACTCCTGGCTGCAGTAGCCCTGGGCCGGCGCGTTCGGGTCCGAGTCCCGCGGGGCATCCGCATCCCGGACGCAGATGAGGTCCTCGCAGTCCGTGGATCCAAAGGAGATGAAGTCCTGGTTTTCAGCGATCTCGCCCTCCAGGACGGGGGTGGAGCGCACACCCGTGGTGCTGTCGGAGGTGGGATCGCGCTTCACCAGCACGCAGGGAACGCCCAGCTGGGTGGTGACATCGCACCCGCTGGCCAGCAGGGCGGCGGCGCTCAGGAAGATGGCCAGACGCACGGACATGATCAGCTCGCACCTCATGATGAGAGGGGAATGCACAGAGAGGACTGCACCGTACCACAGGGGTTCGCGCTGCCAACCGACTCGTGGAGCGGGTGCCCAGAACGGAATTGTTCAAAAATGGCGCAGGGATAGATGATGAGCAGGCAGGTTCGGATTGGTTGAGGAGGGGCACTGCGGCGGATAGGATGCCCGAGCCGTTGACACTCCGAATTTTCGCAGGCGGCTCGTCGCCCCACCACACACGGAGCTTCCGGAAGTGAATCGCCTCCAGGCCACTCTGCTCGCGCTCTGCCTCTGGCCCGCGCTGGCGCTCGCCCAAGATCAAGGGATGGGGTTGGACCTCACCCAACAGGACGACGCCAGCAAGCCCGAGGAGCAGCCCGAATCCTCTCCTGAGACCCCTCCACTCGCAGAGCCGCCGCCCACGCCGAGCGTGGCAACGCCCGCTCCGGGGCAGGAGCTGCTGCCCACCGACATCACCAACGAGGACCGCGTCAAGAGCGTCCAGCGCAAGGTGTACCTGAAGAAGGGACGCTTCGAGCTGACGCCGCTGGTGAGCCTCTCGATCAATGATCCGTACTACTCGAAGTTCGGCGCGTCGCTGCGTGGCGCGTACTACTTCGCGGACACACTGGCCATCTCCGCGCGCGGCTCGGTGATGCAGGTGCTCCCGTCGGATGACGTGCGCACCGCCAAGCGCGCCTTCCAGAGCCGCATCTACCACTCGGTGCCGCAGTGGTCCGGCATGGCGGATGTGGAGTGGGCGCCGCTCTATGGAAAGGTGGCCTTCCTCAACTCCATCCTCCACTTCGACGGCTACCTGCTGGGCGGCGCGGGCGTGGTGAAGACGGAGACCTCCGCGCTGGAGGGCCGCTCCATCAGCATCGGCGCGGACCTGGGCCTGGGAATGCGCTTCGTGGCCAAGGACTTCCTGGCCGTGAACGTGGCGCTCATCAACACCTCGTACGTCGACCAGCCACTGGGCACCAGCAAGGGTGCCGTTCAGAACCTCATGACGATCAATGCCGGTATCTCGTTGTTCTTCCCGCTGCGGTCCACGGGACGGGAGAGCGAGTGATGAGACTCCTTCGCCTGCTCCTGGCCCTCAGCCTGCTGCCCGTGGTGGCGCAGGCCCAGACCGACAAGCCCGCGGCCGAGAAGCCTGCGGCCGAGAAGCCCGCGGCGGCCCCCCGGCCGGCGTCTTCCACGGGCTCCTCGGAGTCCGAGGCCGGTGACGTCTCCGAGGTGGACAAGGACGACCTGGGCCCTCTGCGCGAGCGCATCCGCCCGGTGTCCGGCCACCTGTTCCTCAAGCGCGGCCGCTTCGAGATCAGCCCGTCGGCCACCATCTCCCTGCGGGATGCCTTCTTCCGCAAGTACATCTTCGGGGCCACGTTCACCTACTTCCCCACGGAGACGTTCGGCGTCGGCTTGCGCGCCGGCTACTCCATCCCCACGGTGTCCGGCGCGGCGCAGATCTGCACCTTCACTGATAGCGGCTCCGGCGGCGTGAGCCGGGGTTGCAACGCGCCGACCTTCGAGCAGCTCGACGGCGCCGCGCCCGGCCAGCTCACCCTGCTGGGTGGCGTGGACGTGCAGTGGGCGCCCATCTACGGGAAGATCTCCCTGCTGGCCGAGAGCTTCGCCCACTTCGACATGTACGGCGTCCTGGGCGCCTCCCTGGTGCAGTACAAGGGGCCGCCGGACACCGCCGGGGTGCAGAGCACCTCGCGGATGACCGCGGGCGGCAACGTGGGCGTTGGCTTCCGCTTCTTCCTCAACCGCTACATGACGCTGCGCACGGAGGTGAGAGACCTCATCTACGTGGAGAAGGCCATCCTTCCGGCCACCACCCTGCGCAACCAGCTGATGTTCGAGCTGGGTGTCTCCTTCTTCCTCCCCACCGCTCTCCCCGAGTCATGACCCGCTCCCTCCGACTCCTCCGCCTCGCGCTCCTCGGGCTCGCGCTCGTCTGGGCCATGCCGGCCCCGGCTCAGAGCTTCGAGGGCCTCGACACGTCCAGCTCCAAGAAGAAGAAGAAGGGCAAGGCCAGCACGTCGAGCAAGAAGAAGAAGAAGGGCAAGAAGGGCTCCTCCTCTGATGAGGAGTCCTCGTCGGTGGCGCCCACCGAGACGACGCCCACCGTCCCCGCGGCGACGGATACCGCGACCGAGACGGCTCCTTCGCCTGCGCCCACCGAGGCGCCCAACCCGGTCTCCGCGCCCGCGACGCCCGCAGCCCAGGACACGCAGAGCGGTGGCCTGGGGCTGGATCTCACCGGCAGCGGCAACTCCAACAAGCCCCAGTCCGGGGGGATGACCTTCGAGGCGGTGGATGTGTCCGGCAAGTCGACGGACCGCCAGAAGCTCGACGTGGCCGTGTCGCTCTTCAAGAACGACGAGTACGAGCAGGCCGCCATGGCCGCCTACGAGGTCCTCAAGGATCAGCAGCAGGCGGGCAACCATGTCGAGGCCCGCTACGTGGTGGCCAAGGCCCTGTACCGCATGGGGCTGTACCACTCGTCGCTGGGCGAGTTCTCGAAGATCCTCGCGGTGGGCCCGCAGACCAAGTTCTTCAAGACCAGTCTGGAGTGGCTGTTCTTCATCAGCCGCAAGACGAAGAACGAGACGGTGATCCTCGATGAGATCGCCCGCTACGCGAACTACGAGTTCCCCGAGAAGTTCCGCAGCGAGTTCCACTACCTGCTGGCGCGCTACCACTTCGTGCGCGGCCGCGCGCTGGACCAGGTGGGCCAGCAGGATCAGGCGGACAAGAGCTTCGAGGAGGTGAAGCGGCTGACCACGCTGATTCCTCGCAGCGACGCGTTCTACCCCCGGGCCAAGTTCCTGGAGGGCCTGGCGTACTTCCGCAACGGCAACAAGGTGCGGTCGGCGGAGGCCCGGCGCTCGGACACCAGTATGGCCTCGGCCATCGAGGCCATGAAGGAAGTGGTGCGCCTGACGCGTCCCGGCGGCAAGACGGGCGAGGAGGCCAAGCTGGACCAGTCGCTGCGCGAGCTCGCCTTCATGCAGTTGGCGCGCACGCACTACGGCATGCAGCAGAACCGCTACGCCATCTTCTACTTCGGGAAGATCGAGCGCGGCACCACCCAGTGGCTGGAGGCGATGTTCGAGGCCAGCTGGGCCAACTACCGCGTGGGCCAGTACGAGCAGGCGCTGGGCAACCTCATCACCCTGTCCTCGCCCTTCTTCCGGGACGAGTACTTCCCCGAGGCGCTCATCCTCAAGGCGGTCATCTATTACGAGAACTGCCGCTACCGTGAGTCCAGCCTCATTCTCCAGGACTTCGAGCGCACCTACCTGCCGGTGCACGACCAGCTGCAGCTGCTGGTGCAGAAGAACATGGAGGCCGGCGAGTACTACAGCGTGCTGGCCGACGTGCAGAAGAAGGACAAGGAGAAGTTGTCCGGCACCGAGGTGATCCTGGAGCGCATCCTCCGGCTGGCCCTGACGGACCAGGACCTGAAGAAGACCAACGACTCCATCCTCGAGCTGGAGGGTGAGCTGGATGCCTTCGGCGCGAAGGGCGACACCTTCAAGTACTCGGAGCTCTCGAAGGAGCTGCTGGAGGGGCTCAAGGAGCAGCGCACCGGCCTCATCCAGAAGGCGGGCATCATGTCCAAGGGCAAGCTGGAGACAGAGCTGATTGCCCTGAAGCAGCTCTTGGCCAACGGCCTGCGCATCAAGTTCGAGACGACGACGAAGGAGAAGGAGTTCCTCGAGGAGCAGCTCAAGGCGGGCGGCAAGACGGCCATCGTCAAGAAGTACCGGTACACCGTGGCCGTGGCGGATGATCAACTCTATTGGCCGTACGAGGGTGAGTACTGGCGCGACGAGCTGGGCACCTACCAGTACACGCTCACCAAGGGCTGCATCGAGCGCGACACCGCCAACCGGGACGCCCAGGCGCGTGAGGCGTCGTCGCTGTAAGCGGCGGGGTGTATGGAGGAGGGAGCAGACCGGCGGCGCGCCTCGCTGCGCGTCGTCTTCGGTATCGTCACGCTGGATCTCATCGGTTTTGGGATCCTCATCCCGCAGCTCGGGGTGTACGGAGTGAAGTTCGGCGCCTCACCGTTCACGGTGGGGCTGCTGCTCTCCGTGTACTCGCTGATGCAGTTCCTCTTCGCCCCCGTGCTGGGACGGCTGTCGGACCGGTACGGCCGGCGGCCGGTGCTGCTGCTGAGCCTCACGGGCTCGATGACGGGCTACCTGCTCTTTGCCTTCGCCCACTCACTGCCGCTGCTCTTCCTGGCGCGCGTCATTGATGGGATCAGCGGGGGCAACATCGCCACCGCGCAGGCCTATGTGGCCGATGTCACCAAGCCCGAGGAGCGCGCCAAGGGCATGGGGCTGATTGGCGCGGCGTTCGGCCTGGGCTTCGTGCTGGGCCCGGCGCTGGGCGGCTTCCTGGGCGCCTGGGGCGGTAACCGGGCCATTGGCCTGTTCGCCGCGGGACTGGCAGCGCTCAACCTGGGGTTCACCTTCGTCTTCCTGGCCGAGTCCCGCAAGCCGGGCAGCCCTGCCACGGCCTCCGGGCGCCGGATGAGCGGGGCGCTGTCCTCGCTGCGGCTGCCCGTCGTGGGCCTGTGCCTGGTGCTCATCCTCCTGTTCAACACGGCCTTCTCGCAGATGGAGGGCACCTTCTCGGTGTACCTCCTGTCGCGCTTCCTCTCCTCCGGGCCCGTGCCGCTGGAGGGCGGGACGCTGTTCCTCTCCGCCCGCGCCTCGGCCGAGCAGCTCTCCCAGGCCAGCCTGCGCACGGGTGGGCTCTTCGCCGTGGTGGGCGTGGTGTCTGCCCTCCTCCAGGGCGGGATTCTCCCCCGGCTGCTGTCGTCCAGCAGCCGTGCCGAGCCCGGGTACCAGCCGGTCCGCGAGGGGCGGCTCCTGGTGGCGGGCTTCACGGTGACGGGGCTGGGGCTGGCCCTGCTGCCGCTGGCTCCCAGCTACGCCTGGCTCTTCCCCGTCATGGGGCTGCTCGCGGTGGGCTCCGCCTGCACCACGCCCTCCCTGTCCGCCCTGGTTTCCCTCCATGCCCCGGCCGACCGGCTGGGGGCTGTGTTGGGGAGCTATCAGGCGTGCGGCTCGCTGGGGCGAATCCTCGGCCCCGCCCTGGGTGGCTGGCTCTTCACGGGCTTCGGTCCAGGGGCGCCGTACGGCACGGCGGCGGCCTTGATGGGGGCGGGGGCCCTGGTGGGAGTCGTCCTGGCGGCCCGGGTGCGAATGCCGGGCGCGAGCGTCGGGCAAAGCTCGTAAGATAGGCCCATGGCGGGGACGACTCAGGAGCTCAAGGACATCACCATTGCCTTCGACGTGATGGGGAGTGATCACGGCCCCGAGGAGGTGGTGCGCGGCGCCGCCCAGCTCTCCATCGAGGCGCCCCACATCCACGCGCTGCTCGTGGGCGACCGCGAGCTCATTGACGCGGCCCTGGCGGACACCAAGCACCGCGCCGAGCAAATCTCCGTGCAACACGCCCCGGACTTCGTGGGCATGGACGAGAAGCCCGGCGAGGCGCTGGCCCGCAAGAAGAACGCCTCGGTGGCCGTGGCCGCCCAGCTGGTGGCCGACGGAGAGGCCCAGGCCCTGGTCTCCGCGGGCAACACGGGGGCGGGCGTGCTGGCGTGCGCGCGGCACTTCAAGCTGATTCCCGGGGTGCGCCGGGCCGCGCTGGCGGCCGTGTACCCCACGCGTGGCACGCGCGGCGAGAAGCAGGATCCGTTCTCACTCATCCTCGACGTGGGCGCCACCGTGGAGGCCACGGCGGAGGATCTGGTGGCCTTCGCGGTGATGGGCTCGGCGTACGCGCGCATCATCTCCAGGAACGAGCGCCCCAAAGTGGCGCTGCTCTCCAACGGCGTGGAGCCGCAGAAGGGCCCGCCGCGCGTGGTGGATGCGCACGCGAAGCTGTCCTCCATGGAGGGCATCCACTTCGTGGGCAACGTGGAGGGCGTGGAGATTCCCAAGGGCACCGTGGACGTCATCGTCACGGACGGCTTCGTGGGCAACGTGTGCCTGAAGATGCTCGAGGGCGTCCATGAGACCGTGATGGATCTCGCCCGCTACGCCTACAAGGAGAAGCTGCGCTGGCGCGCGGGCCTGGCCATGCTCTCCAGCGGCATCCAGCGCATCAAGGACATCACCGACTGGGAGCAGTACGGCGGCGCGCCCATCCTCGGGTTCGATCGGATCTTCATCAAGGCACATGGGCGCTCGAAGGCGCGCGCCATCACCAACGCGGGGAAGGTGGCTGCCAAGGCCGTGGCGCATCAGCTGGGCACCACCATCCAGGAAGGCCTCGCGAAGTGAGCCTTCTGGACCGGATCGATCCCCGGCCGCCCAGGCGGATCTACCGGTGGGATCTGGACAAGACGTACCTGCGGACGGACTTCGACTCGTTCAGGGACCTGGTGCGCACGGCGTTCCAGAAGGCCCACGAGAAGGTGGCCGTGCCGGGGGCCTCGGCGCTCATCAGGGAGCTGGCGGCCAACGGGGACTCGCGGCTGTGCATCGTCTCCGGCAGCCCCAAGCAGATGCGGGCGGTGCTGGAGGAGAAGCTCAAGCTGGACGGGGTGAAGTGGGACGAGTTTGTCCTCAAGGACAATGTGGGCAACCTGCTGCGCGGCCGCTTCCGGGCCCTGCGAGGGCAGGTGGGCTACAAGCTCCCCGCCATCCTCGAGAGCCGCGTGAGCGCTCCCATCGAGGCCGAGGAGGTCCTCTTCGGGGACGACGCGGAGGCGGACGCGTTCATCTACTCGCTCTTCGCGGACCTCATCGCCGGGCGCGTGGATGAGCGCGTGCTGACGCAGGTGCTCGACGCCGGAGGCGTTTACCCGGATGACGCCGAGCGCGTGCGCAGCGCGTGGCGCCGCATCCCCATCGCGGATCCGGTGCGCCGCATCTTCATCCACCTGGACCGGCTGACGCCTCCGGCCCACTTCGCGCCCTACGGCCCGCGCGTGGTGCCCATCTTCAACTACTTCCAGGCGGCGCTCGTGCTGCTGGCGGACGGCCACCTCACCGCGCCCCAGGTCATCAAGATCGCCGTGGAGATGGTGCAGACGGCCGGGCACAACATCATCACCCTCTCCAATTCCTTCCAGGATCTGCTGCGCCGGGGACTGCCGCTGCAGCAGGCCGCGCTCGCGCTCTCGCAAGCCCTGGAGGGCCCCAATGGGCTCATCCAGGCGATCCGCCCCGTGCCGGACATCATCGCCGCCTTCACCAAGCGGCTCGCCGCGCTGGGCACGCCCCCAGCGCCGCCGCGTGCACAGGCCGTGGACTACGTGGCCCTCATCTCCCACGCACTGCCGCGGACTCACAAAGACCGGAAGAAGTAGCGCGGACGCGAAGCCGGCCCCAGGGACGCTCAAAGAGAAGGCGCCGCACCCTGCATCGGTGCGGCGCCTCCTGAACTTCAGACGCTAGCAGTGGCTACCGGAGTCACTACACCCGGTTGCCGCGGCGGCGGAGCAGGCCCATCGCCATCGCCAGCAGCGGCAGGAGGCCGCCCAGCGCGCCCGCGCCGGTGCTGCAGCCACCGTCCTTCTCGGGCTCAGGGAGGGTGGGCTCCTTGTAGACCTGGAAGCGAGCGTCCGCGGAGGCCGCGCTCACCGCGCCCGCCGCATCCTTCGCGCGAGCCGTCCAGATGTACTCGACGCCCGGCTCCAGCTCCTTGGTGACCTTGAAGGACACCTGGCTGTTCTGGGCATTGGCCGTCGTGGCCACGTCACCCGAGCTCACCACGGCGCCATCCGCCGACTTCACCTCGAAGGAGTAAGTGATGGCATCGCCCTCGGGGTCCACCGACTTCTGGAGGATGAGGGTGGGCGTCCGGGTGAAGATGATGGCGTCGGACGGGTTGAGGGCCAGCGGGGCGGACGGGGCGTTGTTCTGGGCGTTGACCTGGAACGAGCCCACCACCCAGTCGCTGGCGCTGTACGGGTCGCTCGCGCGCGCGCGCCACCAGTACAGCGTGTCCTCGGTCAGGCCCTCGGTCTGCCAGCGCACAGTGCCATCCGCCTCGGCCTTCAGGGCGGTGGAGGCCTTGCGCGACGGGCTGGTGAAGGCCGGGCTGGTGTCCACCTCGAACGTGTAGAGCAGCTCGTCGCCGTCCGCATCCGTCACCGCCTTGATGACGAGCGTCGGCGTGAGCGTGGCCACCTTGCCGTTGGCGGCGGGCTCCACGGCCTCGGGCAGGCTCGGCTCGCGGTTGGACGGGCGGCCCAGGTACGTGAAGGAGGCCACCTCGCTGCTGCTCTCGGCGCTCTCCGGGTCCTTCACCGTCACGCGCCAGTAGTACGTGGTGAACGGCTTGAGCGCGGAGGGCACCGTCCACGAGGTGCTCCCGCTGGCGCCGCCCGCGATCGGATCCGAGACGACGGTGTCCTGCGTCAGGGCCGCGTCCGTGGCCAGCTTGAACGTGTAGGTGAGCTGGGTGTCATCCACGTCCAGGGCGTTGTCCACCGTGAGCACCGGGACGGCCACGGCGATCTGCGCACCCGGCACCGGCTGCGAGGCCCGAGCCAGGCCCGGGGCATCGTTCTGCGTGCTGAGCTTGAACGTCTGCACGCGGCTCCATGCACCCTGGAGCTTGTCGCCGTCCGTCGCGCGCACGCGCCACGTGTAGGCCTGATCGTCCGCCAGCGTCACGCTGGAGCAGGAGCCCGTCGCGCTCGGAATGGTGGCGGACGTCCGCCCCGAGGCAGACTCGTCCACCGTGGTGGAGCACAGCTGCGTCGCGAGCGTGGTGCCCGAGAAGAGCTGGAACTCGTACTTCACGGTGGCCAGGTCGCCCCGGCTCGCCACGTTGAACGTGGTGAGGGTGATCTGCGGGGCCTTCACCAGCGTGTCGGTGAGCGGGCCCTGGACAGCGGCCTGCGCCGGCAGCGCGAACCCGTCGTAGGCGTTGCGGAACTCGGCGGCGTTGCTGATGCCGTCGCCGTTGCGGTCGCCCGCGGCGTCGTTGGCGTTGGTGGGATCCAGGCCGTTCTCCAGCTCCCAGCTGTCCTCGATGCCGTCGTTGTCGGCGTCCACCCACTTCGCGGTCAGGGTGACGGCCTTGGTGTCGGAGGCGCCGTCGTCATCCGTCACAGTGACGTTGACGGTGTACGCGCGGCCCTGGCGGCTGCCCTGCGAGCGGGACGGGGCCCACAGCAGCAGGCCGTCCGCGGACACCGTCAGGCCGGCGGGAGCACCCGAGGCCGAGAAGGTGAGCACGTCCGCGCCGGGATCCGTGGCCGTCAGGCGCAGGGCCAGCAGGTTGCCGGACCAGGCAGTCTGCGCGGCGGGCGCGGTGAGCACGGGCGCCACGTTGGCGATGGCGACGGAGATCGTCTCCTCGGAGTACGAGTCCTCGTCGAGCACGCGCACGCGAGCGGTGAACGCGCCGCCACCGGCCTTGTTGTCGCGGTAGGTGTACACGGCATAGGGCGAGATGCTCGCGTAGTCGTACGTGCCGTCACCGTCGAAGTCCCACAGGAAGGCGCGGAGCGGATCCGCGGAGGGCTCCTCGGCGCCGCTGTTGGCCGACAGGTCGAACTGAACCGTGGACGGCTCGTTGCTGCCGCCCGTCAGCACCTCCATGGCGATGGGGCTGAGGACCGGGTGGGCCTCCGCGATGTCCATGACCACCTGCTTCACGTCGGAGATGCTGCCATCCGCATCCACCACGCGCAGGGCGAAGGTGCGGTTGCCGGAGTCCCGCGCGAAGCGGCTCAGGAGGATGGCGCCGTCCGTCGAGCGCTCGTCCTCCTCGTCCACGTCGAAGGTGGTGCCGTCGTAGTCGAAGTCCCACTGGACCCGCCACGGCCGGGAGTTGTCGCCCGGGTTGATGAAGTTCGACTCGAGGGCGTAGTGGCTGCCCTCGACCAGCGTGAAGTTGCCGGCGATGCCCGTCAGCGTGGGACGCAGGTCCGCGATGGACAGCTGCACCGTCTGGAGGGCGCTTTGCACGCCGTCCTTGTCGGTGACGCGCGCGGCCACGGTGAAGGTGCCGTCGTTGGGGAAGGCGTAGACGGTGCTGATGGCGCCCGGCGTGGTGGCGCGCGTGACGGCATCGGCGGTGAAGGTGGTGCCGTCGTAGTCGAAGTCCCACTCCACGAGCCACGGCGAGTCCAGGCCCGGGTCGGTGAAGGAGGTGGAGATCGTCACCGGCTGGCGCTCACCCATGGAGCCGGTGGGGGTGAGGGCGCTGAGCGCGGGCGGCACGTCGTTCACGGTGATCTGCGTCTGCGCCACGGCCGAGCGGGTTCCGCCCTTGTCCTGGACGCGGGCGGCCACCGTCAGGTTGCCGCTGTGGAGGAGTGGGGTGGTGCCGGTGACGGTGCCCTGGGTGGCGGTGTTCAGGGTGACGTCCGTGGTGAACCAACCCGGGTAGTTCGCGTCGATCTCCACCTTCCACGGGCCATCCGAGGCGCCGTCCGGATCGCTGAAGGCGGCGTCCACCGTCAGCGTGTCACCCTCGTTGAGGGTGGTGGGCTGGGCGGTGATGGCGCTCACCACGGGCGGCTGGGTGGCCACGGGGATGGCGAACAGGTACGCCGTGTTGTCGTTCAGCGACGCCGTGTTGTAGCTGTGCTGCGTGGCCGTCGTGGAGTTGGTCTGAACGCCCACGGTGGCGGCCGCGGCCTTGTCATACGAGGCGTTCCCGACCACCACGTCCTTGTAGTTGAAGAGGATGTCCGGGCGGCCCTCGGAGAAGACCACCTGGAAGCTCAGCGTGTTGGAGCCCGTGCGCGTGCTGTAGTGGTGCACGTTGCGCCACTCCACCACCAGCTCGCGGTTGGGCGCCGTGCCCAGCACGCCCCAGAAGACGTTGTCCGCGCTCGTGGGGCCCGGGTACAGGTCATCCCAGAACGGGGCCACCAGCGTCGTGTGGCTGGAGGAGGGCAGCGTGGCGTTGGTGAGGCCGATGGCGCCGGCGGACTCGAGCTTGAGGGCGCCGTTCATGCCCACGCGCACCGTCGTCTGCCCCGTGCCCCCGCCGAACGGGATGGGGAAGGGCGAGGTGAAGTTGGCGACGCTCTCGTCCGTCAGCACCAGGCTGGTGCCGGTGATGGTGCGCCACGCGTAGGGCACCGACGTCTTCACGTACGCCTGGGGCGGCACCACCGCGGTGACGGTGAGCGTGTCACCGCCCGGGAAGGTAAGGGTGTAGGTGCCGGGCGCGGTCGGCTCGAAGGCGCCCACGAACAGGCCGTCATTGGCGGCCTCGTCGCCGTACACGCCGCTGTCCGACAGGTTGAACGTCTGTCCGCCCGGAGAGACGGTGACGGTGGCCACGCCCGCGGGAGCGCCGCAGTTCACGTGGTAGGCCGCGAGCGGGACCTGGTCGTACACGTTCACCGTGACGGTGTCCGCGATGGGCCGCACGCGGGCGGAGAAGAGCTGGTTGTTGCAAGTGAGCGCGCCCTGGCCGTTGGTGTCCGCGGCGCGCAGCCGCTTGCCCGTCAGCGTCTTGCCCGTGGCCGAAGCGGAGCTCACGCTGCCCGCCAGCACCAGGTTCTTCAGCTGGCGCCAGTCGCGGCTCGGGTCCTGCGCCTCGAGCAGCGCCACGACGCCCGTCACATGCGGGGCCGCCATGGAGGTGCCGCTGGCCGCCTGGTACCCGTTGTTCGGGACGGTGCTCATCACGTCCACGCCCGGCGCCGTCAGGTGCACCGTGCGCCGGCCCGTGTTCGTGTCGCTGGCGAGGTTGCCTTTGCGGTCATGCGCCGCCACGGCGATGACGTTCGAGACGAAGTAGCCGCTCGGGTACGCAGTGGTGGTGTCGTTGTTCGCGGTGGTGTTGCCCGCCGCCGCTACGAAGAGGGTGCCGTCGTTGCGCTGCTGGATGATGCCGTCCAGCAGGGCCTGCGAGGAGGCGGTGTTGCCCCACGAGTTGTTAGTGGCGATGATGTTGACCGGGTTGCTCGTCCGGGTCTTCAGCGCGTGCACGTAGTCCAAGCACTTGAGGGCGTTGGCCGCGGTGCCGTTGCCGCTCGCGTCGAGGAACTTGCAGGCGAGGATCTGCGACGACCAGCTCACGCCCGCCACGCCCCGGCCGTTGTTGCCCTGGGCCACGATGGTGCCCGCCACGAGCGTGCCGTGGGTGCCGTCATCCAGCGGGTTGCCGGTGTTGGTGATGGCGTTGATGCCGTGGACGTCGTCCACGTAGCCGTTGTTGTCGTCGTCCAGGTTGTTGCCCGGAATCTCCCCGGGGTTCGTCCAGAGGTTCGCCGCGAGATCCGGGTGGTTGTAGTCCACGCCCGAGTCGATCACCGCGATGACGTTCGAGGCGCTGCCCGTGGTGAGATCCCACGCCTCGGGGGCGTTGATGTCGATGTCGGCCACGCCGCCGGCCTGGCCGGTGTTGTTCAGGCCCCACTGCTGCCCGAAGACAGAGTCATCGGGCGTGGTGGCGCTGGCGCGGTAGATGTAGTTGAGCTCCACGTACTCGACGGTGGGGTCCTTCTGGTACGCGATGATGGCGTCCTCGAGGGAGGACTCATTCACGGTGACCAGCTGCAGCTCCGGCATCGTGCGGAAGGTGTGCTGCACCTTCGCGCCTGCCTGCTTGTGGGCCGACAGAGCCCTCAAGCCCGCGTCGCGCTTGAAGCGGACCAGGAGCTCGCCCGGCACGTATTCCGCGCCATTCTCGGCGCGCAGCGTCCGCAGGCTGCCCGCAGCTCGGGCCTCCTGAGAGGGAGGGGTGGGGGTTTGAGGCTCTTCCTTCGCGCAGCCTTGCAGTGCCAGGGCTGGTCCGAGGACCAGGGCTGCAAAGGTTCTGACGCCGGACGCGGCCTTACGAGCGCGCGACTTGACCCAACTCTTCATTAATATTTCCTGCTTTCTACGGACGGATGGGGGGTTGGCGGGCGATTGAGTGCTGACTCGGCCGCGCTGTCAATAGCATGACGTTTGGAGCGCGCGGCGCGAGGATGCGGTATAGACGGCTGCCCCCCGAAGTTCCAAGGCTGGGGCGTCAACGCGATGACGCGAGACTCTACTGAAACGCCGCCTGCAGGCGGACCTCCAGAACCTGCGCCCGACAACGCGCGCGAGGTGGCCTCACCAGAGGCCCTGACGGTCCCTGCGGCGGCGCACGAGGAATCCCCGATGACCGCAGAGCTGGACCTGCAGGCAGACGCAATGGGTCTGCCGCTGCCGACCGAGCCCCCCGAGCCCCGGCCCGAGCCCGAAGTACCCCCTGTCCTGGCCCCCGAGCCTGCCTCCGCTGACCCTGAGCTTGTTGCTCCAACGACCACCCGCACCGGAGAGCCCGCCGAGATCGACCCTCGGGAGCTGGACCCGGATGCGCTCAAGGTCGTCCTCCGGCTGCACGCGCATGGCCACCAGGCGTATCTGGTAGGCGGGTGCGTGAGAGACTTGCTGCTGAAGCGCAAGCCCAAGGACTTCGACGTGGCCACCAGCGCCCACCCGGGCGAGGTGCGCGCCACCTTCCGCAACTGCCGCCTCATCGGCCGCCGGTTCCGGCTGGCGCACGTCTACTTCAAGGGTGGGAAGATCATCGAGGTCTCCACCTTCCGCGCCAACCCGACCGAGCTGATGATGGAGAGCCCTCCCAGCGAGGAGGAGGGCGGAGAGAACGGCAATGGCAACGGGGATGAGGATCTGCTCATCACCCACGACAACGTGTTCGGCACCGCCGAGCAGGATGCGCGCCGCCGCGACTTCACCATCAACGGCCTGTTCTATGACGTCACCGAGGGCCGGGTGATCGACTACGTCCGGGGCCGGAGGGACCTGGACGAGCAGTACATCCGCACCATCGGCGACCCGGAGATCCGCATGCGCGAGGATCCGGTGCGCATCCTCCGGGCCGTGCGCTTCGCGAGCAAGCTGGGCTTCGACCTCGAGTCGCGGACCTACGCGGCGATGGAGGGCGCGGTGGAGGATCTGCCGCGCTGCGCCCCGGCCCGGTTGCTGGAGGAGACGTTCCGGCTCATCCGCGGCAGCGTGGCGGCGCCGAGCCTCAAGCTGCTGTCGGCGCTGGACGCGCTGAAGATCCTCCTGCCGCCCGTGGACGCCTACCTGAAGCAGAATGGCAAGGAGGGCGAGAAGACCTTCTACGCCTTCGCCGAGGCGCTGGATCGGCGAGTGGCTTCGGGCGAGCCGCTGGATGACGCGATCCTGCTGGCCACGCTGCTGGTTCCTATCAGCCGCGCGGCGCCGCCGCCGGTGGAGTCCCAGGAGCCTGGGGCTCGGCCCTCGGTGTCCCAGGCCATCGAGGATCTGCTCGCCAGCTTCGTTCAGACGGCGCGGCTGCCCCGGCGCATTGCCGAGCGGTGTCGGCTGCTCCTGCTGGCCCAGCGCACGCTCACGGGCGAGCGTCGCCGCCGCACCGGCGCGTTCCGTCGGCACCCGCTCTTCGGCGAGGCGATGACGGTGTTCGAGATCTCCGTGGAGGCCACGGGCGAGTTCCGCGAGGCGCTCGAGGCGTGGAAGGGCGGAGAGCTGCCTCCGGCGCGCCCCGAGGGGGCTTCGGCCGAGGGTGGCGCAGAGCCGGGCCGCAAGCGCCGCCGCCGCCGCCGCCGCCGGAATGGATCCGGGCGCCAGGGTGGGAATGGCGAGGCGGCCGCTTCTTCCTCGCCTCAGGCCGAGGCCTCGGGCAGCAGCGCGGAGGCCGAGGACGACAGCGGCCCCGACACCGATGGGCCGGACGAGCCGGACGCGGCGGACGAGGACTGAGCCGCGGACCGAGCGGGTCGGCGCGTGATTTTCGTGCCGGGCTGGCCCCTCGACTGTTATCTCGCGCCCCCCAAGGGGGGATGCGTTGATGAAGACTTCGCGGGGAGCGCGGCCGATGCTGCCTCGGACGCTCCTGATGAGGGTGTGGGTGCTCGGACTGGCTTCCGCTTGCAGCGGTGAGGTGGAGCGCCCCAACCCGGTGGCCAGCGGCCCGCTGGCACGTGCCTTCGAGAGCGGCGGGGTGGCCCACCAGAGCTCGCCTCGCGTGGGGTACGGCGGGCTCAAGCTGCGCATGGCGGGGGAGCGCTCGTACGCGCTCGAGATCACTCGCGACACAGCCGCCGTGGAGACTCGCCGGTTCGTGGCCTATGCCGCGCAAGGCCAGGTGCTCTGGCAGTTCACGGAACAGCCGCAAGAGCTGTTGATGGACTTCACCGTGCACCCCTCGGGAGAGGTGAGCCTGAGCGTGGAGCACACGGACGAGGTGCGTGACACGTTCGAGCTCGTGCGCCTGTCGGTGGACGGCGCGGTGCTTGCGCGGCAGCGGCTTCCGGCGCCCGAGACGCTGCCCCCGGGAGATTTAGGACTCCTGCCTGCCTCGCCCTTCCTCATGAAGGCCGTGCCCGCGGGCTCGCATGTCGGCAAGTGGCTGCCGTGGGTGCGGCTGGAGGCCCGAGGGGAGGAACTCGCCGTGGCCTTCCTCTCGTATGTGGATCGGGGCGATGAGAGTGGCACCCAGGCCCTCGCCTCGGGGGTGATGGCGCTCCAGTGGTCGGGCGGCCGCTACACGGAGCAGTGGGCGCGGGTCGTCGACGGACTGCACTCGCTGATTCAGGTGGCCTGGCAGTACGACGAGTTCCACTGGCTCGATGCGGCCACGCAGCCGCTGCTGGCCGTCAGCCCCGAGGGGCGCGTGATCGTCGGGCGGGCCCTGAGCCAGGGTCGCTGCACCGCTCTGAGCCAGACCTTCCAGGAGCTCTCGTCCACCGAGTGCCGCATCCTGGGGATGCGTAACAGCCCGCACCGGTATCAGCCGTTTGCGTTCACCTCGTTCTCTCCCGAGGGGGCGCGCGAGGGAACACATGTCCTGGCTCCCGAGGGCTTGGAGGAGTTCGTCGTGTTCGACATGGCCCTCCGCGGTGAGGAGGTGGCCGTCGCTGGCACGGCCGTCCGGTTCCAGGAGGACGGCACGGTCAAGTACTACGCCGCCTCGCCCAGCGCCGAGCCCATCATGCTCCCTTACGATGGCTACGTGGCGGTTCTCGATCGGGCCACGGGAGCTCTGCGATCCGAGGTCTACGTCGACGAGGGCCGTGCCGAGTACTTCGCCGCGCTCCGCTGGACGGAAGAGGGGCTGCTCGCCGCAGGGGCGGCGGACTGGGATCGCTGGAACGGCGGGATGAGCGTCTCTCGCGGTGCCGGACCCCTGCTCGCCTTCATTCCAGGGGATGGGGGAGCTGTGCGGACGCGGAGTGTGGGACTTGGAGGAGGAGCGCGGCACTTCCACCTGCTGACCGTGGATACGTGGGACGGGGCCGTCGTGGCGCTGGGGGTGTCGGAGGCTCCGATGACGCACTCGGGTGACAGCGCGGGGGCGGAGCAGATGACCTTCGGTGGGCTCCGTGTGGGGCTTCGCTGAGCGCGCGGGGACCGCATAGAGTGGTGTCCGTGCATTCTGAGGACACCTTCAGTACCCGGGCCGCGGAGCTGATTCGCGCCGGGCGCTTCTTTTTCGAGCGCGGCTGGGTCCCAGCCACTGCGGGCAACTTCTCCGCCCGGCTGGACGAGCGCCACGTGGCCATCACGGTCTCCGGCCGCCACAAGGGCGAGCTGACCGCCGAGGACTTCCTGGTGGTGGACGTGGAGGGGCAGGTGCGCTCGGAGGGCAAGCGGCCCTCGGCGGAGCTGCCGCTGCACCTCCAGATCTACCAGCGCGACGAGTCGCTGGGCGCCGTGCTCCATACGCACTCGGTGAACGCCACGCTGCTGTCCCGCCTGCACCGCGACGTGCTGGTGCTCGAGGGCTACGAGGTGCTCAAGGCACTGCGAGGCATTGGCACCCACGAGGCCCGGGTGGAGGTGCCCATCTTTCCGAACGACCAGGACGTGCCCCGGCTGGCGGCGCGGGTGCAGGAGTACATGGCCGAGCACCCGGAGATGCACGGCTACCTGATTGCGGGACACGGGCTGTACACGTGGGGACGGAGCGTGGAGGAGGCGTGCCGGCACGTGGAGGCCTTCGAGTTCCTGTTGGCCTGTGAGATCGAGATGAGGAGGTTGTCGCGATGAGCGAGCTGAAGGTGTACCCGGACCACGATTCCAGTCAGACGAGCGTCTACACGGACTTCGCGTCCATTCAGCGCGAGCTGGGGGCGGCGGGGATCCGCTTCGAGCGCTGGGCGGCCAACCGGCCGCTGTCGCCGGATGCGGGCGAGGCGGACATCCTGGCGGCGTATCGGGACTCGGTGGATCGGCTGATGGCGGAGAAGGGGTTTCGGTCGGTGGACGTGATCAAGATGGTGCCGGACCACCCGAAGAGTGAGGAGCTGCGCAACAAGTTCCTCAGCGAGCACACGCACAGCGAGGACGAGGTGCGCTTCTTCGTGGAGGGCCAGGGGCTCTTCAACATCCACCGGCAGGGCAAGGTGTTCGCGGTGCGGTGCGAGAAGGGCGACTTGATCGGCGTTCCGGACGGCACGCCGCACTGGTTCGACATGGGGCCCCGGCCGCACTTCATCGCCATCCGCCTGTTCACGAACACGGAGGGCTGGGTGGCGCACTTCACGGGCAACGACATCGCCACGCGCTTCCCGTACCTGGCGGCCTAGCGACATGGTTCGAGCCATCATCACGGACATCGAGGGCACCACGACGAGCCTGTCGTTCGTGAAGGAGGTGCTGTTTCCGTACTCCACGCGCCACCTTCCGGACTTCGTGCGGTCTCAGGGACACCGTCCCGAGGTGCGCCAGCTGCTCGACGAGGCGCGCAAGCTGGCGGGCGGGACGGTGGACGATGAGGGGCTGGTGGGTGTCCTGCTGAAGTGGATCGAGACGGATCAGAAGCTCGCGCCCCTCAAGGGCTTGCAGGGGCTGCTCTGGGAGGAGGGCTATCGACAAGGCGACTTCCAGGGCCACGTCTACGAGGACGCGGCACGGCGGCTGCGCGAATGGCATCTGCAGGGCCTGCGTCTCTATGTGTACTCGTCCGGTTCGGAGCACGCGCAGCGGCTGATCTTCGGATACACGCCCTTTGGTGATCTCACGCCGCTGTTCAGCGGCTACTTCGACACCCGAGTGGGCGGCAAGAAGGAAGCCCCCTCGTATGCCGCCATCGTCCGGGAGCTGGGGCTTCCCGCGGATGAGGTCCTGTTCCTCTCGGACGTGCGCGAGGAGCTGGACGCAGCCCGTGCCTCGGGACTGCGGACGTGGTGCCTCATGCGAGGCGAGGGACCCGCAGTGGATCCGGGGACTCACCCCGTGGCCCACAGCTTCGACGACGTCCGCCCGTAGTGCTCACCTCGGGCACACGGCGCCCAGGTCGATTCCGATGAGCAGGGGATCGTGGTCGCTCGAGCGGAACGGCGTGGGCGCGTAGCGGTCATCCGTCTTGAACTCGGTGTTGTAGTCGAGCACCGCCGGCTCATCCGCGTTGATGTGCCACGGGGTGATGCCACGCACCCTCGCAGCGAGGCTCGGAGTGGCCAGTGCGTGGTCGAGCTCTCCTGACTGGCCGTCGAACACGAAGCTGTAGCGTTGCGCGGCGGGGATCCGCAGGCTCAGGTGCTCCAGCCCGCCCGCCACGAGGGTCTGCACTGGATCCTCCTCGCCGTAGGCGTTCAAGTCGCCGATCACGAGCACATCCTGATCGCCCGAGCGCCTCTGCAACTCCCCGACGAATTGAAGGAGCTTCCGCGCCTGCTCGACGCGCTTCTGGTTCCAGCAGCCCTGGCCCTGGTCCACGTCCCCGCTCGAGGGACAGGAGCCCTTGGACTTGAAGTGGTTGATGACCACGGTGAAGTCTGTGCTGGTCTGGTTGCTGCCTGTGTTCCTGCGGAAGGTCTGCGCGACTGGGTACCGATCGAACATCGGATCCGGGAAGCTGAGGGACTCGCCCGTGAGGCTCAGCGAGCCCGGTTTGTAGATGAGGGCCACCCTGATCGCGTCACTCCCGGTACCTGTCGCGGGATCCGGCACGGCAGCGTACACGGGCGCTCCGTAGGCGGCGTTCAGCGCATCCACCAGATCCTGGAGCGCGACCGTGCCGTTGTTCTCCACCTCGATGAGGCCCACCACATCCGCGTCGAGCGCCTTCAGTGCCGCCACGATCTTCGCCTTCTGCCGCGCGAACTCCGTCGCCGAGTTGGCTCCGCGGGAGTTCAGGGTCGTGAAGTAGTTGAGGACGTTGAAGCTGGCGGCCTTCACCTCACCCGCGATGCGCTCCGGCGCGGCCGTTCGCGGGTTGGCGTTGACGAAGGCGGGCTCGGCGGTGGGGTAGACGCGGTACTCGCTGAATTGGAAGGAGAGCACGCCGGTCAGCCCGCTCACGGTGTCCCCCACGCGCCGAGTGCCATCCACGCCAGGCGAAGACAGGAAGGGCAGGGGAGCCGGATTCTGCCGCGAGCTGGCGTCATCGAGGAGGATGCTCCGCAGCGGGTACTCCTCGGGAGAGCCACCCTGGCCGTTGTTGGGGTGGAAGAGGCGCCCGCCGCTGGACAGGAGCAGCTCTCCATACCGGCCCAGGTTGTACGTCTCTGTCACGGTGAGCACCTGCGGGAAGGTGACGAGCATGCCCTCGTAGGCCTCCAGATCCGTGATGGCCTCCACCGGCAGCGACACGAGAGCGGGTGCGAGCTCCGGGCCCGTCGAGCAGACGGTAAGCGCGCTGATGGTATCGAGCTCCGTGAGTGTGCCGCTGCCCGTGCGGTACTCCTTGACAGTGCCGCTCACGCGCACGCGATCGCCCGGGCGCACCTCGATGCGCGACAGCGGGTTGGCTCCAGGCACGTAGATGAAGAGCCCCTCGCTGGTGGCGGGATTGCCATCACCTTGCTCGGACTGGAGGAAGAACCCGCTCTGAAGCTCCGCAGGCTGGAAGTCACCGGTGACGACGCCCGCGGTGGTGACCGTGCGCCCGGCGAGCGGACTGGAGGCTCCGCTGCCCTGGATGGTGGAGATGGCCGTCAACGCGGCGTCAGCGGGACAGGAGCCCGAGGTCTCCTCTGCTCGACTGAACTGGGGCGCCAAGAGGCCCAGCGCCACAGCCAGGACCGGGATGACCGCTTCGTGTCGTTTCATGCATCCTCCGGAGGGAAGGGCGCGCCGGTCACTCACGGCACACAGGAGGGAGGGATGCGCGGTGCCAGTGTGGGCCGGTTCCGCTGCCCCCTCGGCCCATCGACGACGGTGCGCATGCAGCGCCGTCTGGAGAAGTTCAGGCACGGGCAGCGAGCGCACTCCTGAAGCCTTGCGCCCCCGTAACCGCTTGAAACCTCAGGAACTCTTCGTCTGGAGGGACAAAACCGGAACCAGGAAATGTAGGTTGCAGTACGGTTTTTTGGGACAACGTGCGACGCGGTCCCTCTTTATGGCAAAGCCCTAGGCTCTTTCTCCCGCCATCGCTCTCGTTGCGGGAGGAAAGGCAAGCCGTCGGAAGGACCGGGCGGGTTCGAGGCGCTTTGTGGGATGAGCAGAGCTGTGCGGCTCCCCCGCCCTTATCCAGGGGGAGGGGCGGGGGAGCCGAGTTTCACGGCCGCTCCCACGGATCTTCGTCGTCCGCCGTCCCACCGCTCTCGGCGAGATCGGCGGTGGTGATGGCCTTGGTTCCGAAGCGCTCGGCGATGCGGTCCAACGCAGCGTTGAGCTTCGCGCTGCGAGGCGGAGGCGCCGCCGGGGCCTGGAAGAGCCCGAGCTGTTGCGGCTCCTGCTGCTCGCCCAGGGACTGCACGGACACTCCCGTGAGCCGAAGGGGCTTGCCCTCGTGGGCGCGCTCCAGCAGCTCGAGCGCGGCGCGGTAGATGGCCTGCCCATCATCGGTCGGCGCGGAGAGGGTGGTGCGCCGGGTGATGACGTTGAAGTCGGAGAACTTCAGCTTGAGCTGCACCACGCGGCCCTTCACGCCGGCCCGGCGCAGCCGCCGTCCCACCCGGAGCGCCTGGGCGTGGATGTGCGGGCGCAGCAGATCCAGGCCCGTGAGGTCCTCCTCGAAGGTGTCCTCGGCGCCCACGCTCTTGGCAGCGCGATCTGGCACCACCTCGCGGGAATCGATGCCCTGGGACAGCTCCCAGAGGTGGCGCCCCTGCGAGCCCAGGCGGTTCTCCAGCCACGCCACGTCTCGCGCCGCCACGTCGCCGATCGTCTTCAGCCCGGCGCGCGTGAGCACCTCCTCGGTCTTCGGGCCCACGCCCCACAGGCGCGACACCGGGAGCTTCGCGAGGACAGGCACCACCTCTTCGGCGCGGATCTCGCGCTGGCCGTTGGGCTTGGCCAGGTCCGAGGCGATCTTCGCCACGAACTTCACCGGGGCAATTCCGGCCGAGGCCGGCAGGTTCAGCTCGGTGGCGATCTCCTTGCGGATGCGGCGGGCGATCTCCGCGGGCGCGCCGAACAGGCGCACGGAGGCCGTCACATCCAGGAAGGCCTCATCCAGCGAGAGCGGCTCGATGAGCGGGGTGTACCGCTCGAAGATGGCGAACACCTGCTCGCTGGCCTCGGAGTAGGCGGAGAACCGGGGCGGGACGACGATGGCCTGGGGCGCCATCTTTACCGCGCGGGCCATGGGCATGGCGCTGCGGACGCCGAAGGGACGCACCTCGTACGAGGCGGCCACCACCACACCGCGCTGTGCATGCCCGCCGACGATGACAGGCTTGCCACGCAGAGACGGGTTGTCCCGCTGCTCGACGGATGCGTAGAAGGCGTCCATGTCGACGTGGATGATGGCGCGCATGACGTCCGTCACTGTAGCGGACCTTCCTGACGGGGCACGGGAATGAAGACCCTCACCGAATACCTCTGGTTCGAGACGAAGTCGCGGCGGGAGCTCGTCCGGCTCACGGACACTGTGGCGGGCCTGGTGCGCAAGAGTGGCATCCAGGAGGGCATGGTGCTGGTGTCCGCCATGCACATCACCGCGGGTGTGTTCGTCAACGATGACGAGTCCGGGCTCCACGAGGACATCTGGGAGTGGCTCCAGGAGCTCGCGCCGCACGGGCCCGACTACCGGCACCACCGCACGGGCGAGGACAACGGCGACGCCCACCTGAAGTCCCTGCTCATCCACCACCAGGTGATCATCCCCGTCACTGCGGGGAAGCTGGACCTCGGGCCCTGGCAGCAGGTGTTCTACGCCGAGTTCGATGGCCAGCGCCGCAAGCGCGTCATCCTCAAGGTGATGGGCGAGTAGCCCCCTGGGGCCTTTTTGAAGGCCTCTCGGAGAGAGGAGGTTCCCATGAGCACGGCGCGGGCCTTGGCCTGGCAACAGCTGAGACAGAGCGGGGGACGGCTGCTCTTGAGCGTGGTGCTGCTGGTGAGCGGCTGCGTCCCGGTTCACGGTACGGCTCCCGCCCTGCTGTTCAACCCCAGCATCACTCCCCTGGACTTTCAGCACAGGCCTCGGGGCCGCAAGCTTCGGCGCCTGGAGAAGGCGCAAGCGCCGCGCCCGGAGGACTGTCCCATCGTGCCGCAAGGGTGGCCTGCACGGGCTGGCAGCGACGAGGAGGTGCTGGCGCCACTGCTGGCTTGTGGCTCGGCTGCAGGCTTTCTCCAGGTGCAGAGCTCGGTGGACATGGCCCAGGTGCTCCAGGGGCTGGGGGACTGGAGCGCTGTGCGCCTGGGGGCACTGGGGCCGTTGCGAGACAGCCGCGCCGCCGAGGTGCTGACCCTCAAGCGCGCCTCCTTCCTGCTCAGGGCTACCGAGGACTATGGCGCCTATGCGCAGGTGTTCGCCCTCTTCATCATCCACTCCGCGTGCGATGACGAGCTGAGAGGACTTCTCACCCTCCTGGCGCGAGAGAAGCAGCTGACGCAGACGCTGGGCACTATGCCCGTGGCACTTCGGGAACTGGAGCGCCGGGGGCTGCCGCTCTCTTCCTTCGCCGAGCGTGGCGAGCAGGCGGGGGATGTGCTGCGGGGCTTGGGACGTGCGGGCCGGGAGGCGCTCAACACTTCCCCGGTGAGTGATGGGTCGCGCTACCTGCGCATGAGCGCTCAGGCCCAGCAGATGCCATGGCCCTACCAACAGGCCCAGCGCCAGCTGGAGCAGGCGCTGGCACAGGAGCACCACGCGCCAGGCCCGATGGCGCTGGGAGCGTTTGACCAGCTGACGTTCGGGGTGCCTCTGGGCTTCTACCTCCTGGGCGCGGGCACCGTGCACGGGCTGCAATCGCTGGAGCAGGGACAGTACGAGCAGGCCGCTCGGGAAGAACGACTATCTCGCCTACCGGCGCACGCGTCTGGCGCTCTTGGAAGAGGGCAACTCCGCCAAGGGCCCCTTGCGCTGGGCGGCCTATGAGCGCTTGCGCGGTGATTTCGCCCGAGGGCTGGCCTTCGAGCGTCTGATGATCTCCGTGCTGCGCGAGGATGCGGCCCTGCCGCCCGCTCAGCGCCAGTGGTTGAGCGCCTTCACCCTGCCGCGCATCGAGGTGCACGTGGGCCTGTCCAAACCCAATGTACCCGGCATGCGTTTCGCGGACGTGCTCGTCATGGAGCAGCGGCCTCCTCCTGGCCAGGTTCCCCTCGTGGAGACCTTCAGCTTCAAGAGCAGGAACCTTCAGCATCTCGCGGGAGAAGCGTTGGAAGCTCCCCTCCGGATGGATGCACAGGCTGCGCTGGACTATTACGGCGGCACAGTGGACATCCGGCGCTCCTCGCTCAAGAGCAGTGTGCGCGTGCAGCGCATCCGTCTCGTCTACCAGGGGGGCAGCCTCATCCCCGAGCCGAGCGTTCTGGACCCAGCCGTCTTGAGAGTTCAGAGAGAGGTGAAGGGAGTGGAGGTGGTGATTCAATGAAGCTGTTGACGGTCGAAGCCTTGAGGCAGGCGGACTCCCTCTACCTGCAGTTCGAAGGGACGTATGACGCGAATGCGAAGGTAGAGCACGCGCTGGAGCCGTTCCTCCAGGCGCTGGAGCAGTACGCGGGGCAGTGGATGCCGAGCCATGTCAAAGGCAAGCGGCGGCGCACCTACTCCCGAGACGCCTTTTGGGCGGCACTCCAAGACAGGTCGGAGAGGAATGTTCCGACTGTTTACCTGGAGCGTCCCACCGATCCTGCGATGTCCATGGAGATCGCGCTCTTTCGGGCAGAGACACCCGGCAAGGTGACCATCACTCTTCGTGGGCAGCCCTTCGCCTTCTTCGCGCAAGAAGAGCGCTGCCGTGAGCTGGTGGAACTGGTGCGCGTCTGGGCCTGCCACTATCCCGTTTCCCATGCCTGCGCAGGCAGCTATGCCGACAGTCAGCTGGCAGACGCTCCCCGCTTTGGCCGGGACATGCAGACCAGCATCCGCGATGGGTTCGACCAGCTCTACGAAGTGTTCTGGCTCAACGTCTTCGGCCCCCAGTTGGTGAGCCTGGTGGGCCGCGAGCGCCTCCTGTCCACTCCCGCCCATCGGCTAGAGGAGTTGCCTAACGGCTGTGTGCTGCTCGTCACCTGGCCCATCGCCGCCGCCTTCGCCCGCCCCGAGGCACGCTTGGCTCAGGCCCACGCCTTCGTCCATTTGCGCCCGGAACTGGACTTCGACACCGTGCTGCGCTCCCTCCACGAGCGCAACGCCGCCCTTACCCCCGTGGAGCCCCACTTCCCCCCGGATGTGGCGCCCCTGCTCTTTCGGCTGTTGGACCGCACGTTCATTGGCGAGCGACAGCGCAGGATCGCCGAGTTCAATGCTCACCCGTTCCCTGAACCCGAGGAGTGGTTGCCCGCCAACGAGGCCTTGCCCTCAGACGTGCCGGACATGAAGAAGGCCCTGGAGCACTCTTCGCTCATGGCCGAGTCCCTGGTGGCCATTCTGCACTCCGACGTGCCCTCCGTTTTCGAGCAGACCTCCGAGTCTCTCACCGACGCGGATCTTCACTTCTGGGCCTTCCGCTTTCCGGAGATGTTTGAGAGAGACCGGGTGGATACCCATCTGGTGCCTCTCATCGGCGCCTACCTGGGCGAGGTGCTGGTGCGAAACCTCGGCGGCCACTGGATTCCCCGCCAGAAGGTGGAGGAGTCTCAAGTGCGTGTCGGCTCGCGCGTGTGGCTGCCCTTTCTCCGGGCACACAGGTACATGGGCTCACAACAGTCCTTACTGGACTTCTCGCTCACCCAGCTCTACCGCGCGGCGGAGCGCCACCGCGGGTGAGCCCAAGGGCCGCCCGGGGCCGCGCCTCAGTTCAGGGCCGCAGGCAGCGACAGGCCGTGCTTCTGCAGGACGCTCATGAGCTCCGGCGGCAGGGGGCTCTCCACGGAGAGCTCTTTGCCCGTCACCGGGTGCGTGAACCCGAGCGAGCGCGCGTGCAGGAAGAAGCGCGACAGCCCCGGCTCCTCGCGCCCGCCGTAGAGCGTGTCGCCCACGAGCGGCGCGCCCACGCCCGCCATATGCGCGCGCACCTGGTGCAGCACGCCGGTGAGGATCCGCACCTCCACGAGGCTGTACTCGCCCGAGCGCGCCAGCACCCGGAAGAGCGAATGCGCCTCGCGCGCCCCTTCCGTCCCATCCACCGCGGGCTCCACGCGATCCGGGTGGCGCGGGTGGTGGCGCAGGGGCAGATCGATCTCTCCCTCGTCGGACAGGGGGCCCGTCACCAGCGCCAGGTAGCGCTTGTCCACGCTCCGGCCGCCGAAGGCCGCGCGCAGCGTGTGCCACGCCTCCCGAGTCCGCGCCGCGAGCAGCACGCCCGAGGTCTCGATGTCCAGCCGGTGGCACAGGCCGCCCTCGCGCGAGTCCTCGGAGGCCTGCGCGCACTCGGGGTAGCGAGACACGAGCGCATTGGCCACCGTGCCCGTCTCTCCCGGCCGCAGCGGATGCGAGGGCCGCCCCGCCGGCTTGTCCACCGCCACCACCGCTGCGTCCTCGTGCAGCACCACGAGCGGGAAGTCCGCGTCCGGCACCGCCTCGCGCGTCTCCTCCTCCCACTTCACGGTGATGGTCTGCCCAGCGGCCACCAGCAGGCCCTTCTTCGCGGGGCGCCCGCCCACCTTGATGGCGCCCTCCTCGAAGAGCCGCTTGAGCTTCGCCCGCGACAGGCCCAGGGCCTCGCCCACGAAGAGATCCACCCGTTGGCCCGCCTTCGAGGCGTCCACTGTCAGCGTATGCATCTTCTCGGAGCTCACTCGGCCAATGCCTCGTACACTTCCTCGGCCGTCTGGAACCGGTCATCCGGCTCCTTGCGCAGCAGCTTGTGGGCCACGCGCGCCAGCTGAGGATCGCCTTTCAGGTTGATGCCCAGGATGGGGGCCGGCTCCACCTCTAGCACCTGCTGCCAGAGGGCGCTCGGAGTCTTCGCGTCGAAAGGAGTCCGACCCGTCATCAGCTCGTAGAGGATGACCCCGAGGCTGTACAGATCCGCCCGGGCGTCCAGCGGCTCGCCGAGGATCTGCTCCGGGGCCATGTACCGGAACGTGCCCACCATGCGCCCGTCCGCCGTCAGGCCCGCGTCGTCCGCGAGGAACTTCGCCAGCCCGAAGTCCATCAGCCGCACCTGCCGGTCCTCGTCCACCATGATGTTCGAGGGCTTCAAGTCCCGGTGCATCAGCCCGTGCCCGTGGATGTAGGCCAACGCCTCACAGACCTGAAGCATCGCGTCCTTCAGCTTGCCCATGCGCTCGGGGCGGTTGAGATCCTCGGTGCGGGCCTCCTGGATGCGGCGCTCGACGAGCTGGACCTTCGGATCTGGCACCTCGAGCGGCTCCTCGAAGGCTTCGAGCTCCCCCGTGTCCGGCTCATCCGCCGCGTCCGCCAGGGCCCGGACCGATTCAGCACCCGCGTGGAGGCTCATGTCCTCGCTGGGCTCCTCCTCGGAGAAGGCCGACAGGTTGAAGGGGGAGGGGCCGCTCTCCTCGTCGTCATCGTCCGCGTGGGAGGCGGCCTCGTCCTCATCGCTCCACGAGTCGAAGTCGTCCGGCAGGGAGCGCGAGCGCGGCGTGGAGAAGGAGCCCGAGGGTGACAGCAGGTCCGCGCCTCGGAGATTCAAGTAGTTGCGCAGCGTCAGCCCTTCAATCAGCTCCATCACCAGGTAGGGGTAGCCCTGGAAGACACCCACGTCGAACACCCGCACCACGTTGGGGTGGGACAGGTCCGCCAGTGTCTCGTACTCGCGGGCCAGCCGGCGCGCCGCGCGCGTGTCCAGGGCTGGACCGGCCGAGAGCAGCTTGAGCGCCACAGGATCGCTCGTGCGGCGGTCCAGGGCCCGGTACACGGTCCCTACACCTCCGCTACCGAGCGTCTCCATCACGCGGTAGGGACCAATCAACTTGGGGGGCATGAGCGGCTCTGATCCTACGGAGCAGGTCGCTCCATGGTCAAACAAGCTCGGAGGCCCGCTCACGTCCCGTGGAAACCCTGTCCTTACGGGCACCTCGCGGATGTGCGCCGCCCACCCCCACCGGGCGACCGGTCGGGGCCCTGCGGCGACCGCTGGGCTACACCGTCGTGGACGGCGCCCTGCCGGGCCTTTAAGGTGCATCGACCCATGGAACGCCCCTCTGCCCTCATCGCGCTCGAACAACAGGTCAAGGCCCGCCCCTTGCCCCGTCATGTGGGCATCATCATGGACGGCAATGGCCGTTGGGCGGAGATCCGCGGCCTGGCCCGCCTGGAGGGCCACCGTGAGGGGTCCACCAGCGTCCGCGAGGTGACACGCGTCGCCCGCCGCGTGGGCGTCTCCGCGCTCACCTTGTACGCATTTTCCTCTCAGAACTGGGCTCGCCCTGCGGACGAGGTGGCCGGGCTGATGGAGCTCTTGCGCGAGTTCCTGCAGACCGAGCGCTCGGAGATCCTCGACAACGGCATCCGCCTGCACGCGATTGGCGAGGTGGACAAGCTGCCGCGCTACGTGCGCGAGCCGCTGGACAAGCTCCGGGCGGACTCGGCCCACAACACGGGCATGGTGCTCACGCTGGCGCTGTCGTACGGCGGCCGCGAGGAGCTGATCCACGCGGCCCGGGAGATTGCGCAGGCGGTGGCGGCGGGCACGCTGGATCCGGCGCGCATTGGCGAGAAGGACATCGAGTCCCACCTGTGGACGCAGGGGCTGCCGCCGCTGGATCTCATGGTACGCACCAGTGGGGAGTTCCGAGTGTCCAACTTCCTGCTGTGGCAGATGGCGTACGCTGAACTGTACTTCGCGGATGTGCTGTGGCCGGACTTCCGGACAGAGGCGTTCCTGCGCAGCCTCTCACACTACCAGCAGCGGGAGCGGCGCTTCGGGCTGACTTCCGCGCAGCTCCAGCGTGAGGAAACCCAGCGGGCCAAGGCGTGAACGAGAAGAACAAGAACCTCGTCCTTCGAATTGTCTCGGCGGTGGTGTTGCTGCCGGTGGTCCTCTTCCTGTTGTGGAAGGGAGGGATCTGGAGCGCCGTGCTCTTTGGCGTGGCGGCGGCCGCCTGTGCCAGCGAGTACTACACCATCACCCTGAAGCAGCTGTACCCGGCCACGTGGGTGGGCATCGTGCTGGCGGGGCTGTTGCCCTTCTTGCCGCTGCGCAGCCCGGAGCACGTGGGCGAGGTGGGCTTCTGGGTCACTGCGGGCCTGTTCTTCTTCGCGTGGACGTACCACCTCATCCGCGGCCCCCTGCCCGAGGCGCCCCTGCGCGCCGCCCACCTGATCACCGGGTACCTCTATGGAGCGGTGGGGCTCACGGCGCTGTCCGCCCTGCGCATGCGGGAAGGGGGCAACGCCTGGGTCATCTGTGCGCTCGTCATCACCTGGGCCAATGACACCGCCGCCTACTTCGCCGGCCGGTTCCTGGGCCGCCACAAGCTGTATGTGGAGGTGAGCCCGAACAAGACGTGGGAGGGCTTCTTCGGGGGCATGGTGGGCTCGGTGGGCGGCATGTTCATCGCCCGGGCGGGCTTCTTCCCCGAGTTCACCGGCGTGGACTGTCTGGTGCTGGGCGTGCTGGGCGGAATCGCCGGTCCTATCGGGGACTTGTGCGAGTCCATGCTCAAGCGGGCCTACGGGGTGAAGGACTCGGGCAAGCTCATCCCCGGGCACGGCGGCATCCTGGATCGCATCGACGCGCTGCTGTTCAACGCCCCGCTGGTGTTCATCTACCTGCAGTTCGTGCGGGGCTGGCTGTCGTAGCGCCCGTGTGCTTGACCGAGCAGTGTAAACGGATGTGCGTTGTCCTAGCGCCAAGGCACGATTAGTCTTGCCGCTATGCAGAGTCTCGGGTTCTTCGCGCTCCTGCTCGGGGTGCTGGTGACGGTGCACGAGCTGGGCCATTTCCTCGTGGCGAAGGCCTGCGGGGTGAAGGTGCTCAAGTTCTCCATTGGGTTCGGGCCCAAGCTGTTGGGCTTCACCAAGGGAGACACGGAATACCAGCTCGCGCTGCTGCCCCTGGGCGGCTTCGTGAAGATGGCGGGGGATGTGCCGGGCGAGGAGCTGGCGCCCGAGGACGCCCACCGGGGCTTCCTGGCGCAGCCGCCGTGGAAGCGCATGCTGATCGTGCTCGCCGGACCGGCGTTCAACCTGGCGTTCCCCGTCCTGGTCTACTTCTTCGTGTTCCTCGGGCCGTACGAGGACGTGTCCTCCCGGGTGGGCTACGTGGCGCCCGGCTCGGCGGCGGCGGTCGCGGGGGTTCGCCCCGGAGACCGGATCCTCGCGGTGGATGGCGAGAAGGTCCGCACGGACAAGGAAGTGGATGAGGCCTTCATCGGCCGCTTCGAGCGCCCGGTGCCGCTCACCGTCGAGCGCGATGGCAAGCAGATGATTGTGGAGGTGACGCCGCTCAAGAAGGTGGAGTCCTCGCCCGTGGAGACGGTGGAGCGGGGCGTGCTGGGCGCGGAGCCGTACTCGCAGCTGCCCACCCTGGGTGTCCCGCCCAGCTCGCCGGCGGAGCAGGCGGGGCTGAAGACCTTCGATCGGATCCTCACCATCAACGGGACGTACGTGCCGGACGTGGCCACGCTGTACCAGGTCATGGACAAGCAGCAGGGCCCGTTGGAGCTGGTGGTGCTGCGCTCGCCGGTGCTGGATGTGGGCGCCATCACCGTCCGCGCTCCCGAGCAGGTGAAGCTCCAGGTGAACAAGCAGCCGGGGGAGGGGTTCGCGGCCCTGGGCGCGGAGCCGGTGGACCTCTACATCGCGTCGGTGGCGCAGGACAGCCCGGCGCAGAAGGCGGGCCTGAAGTCCGGCGACCGGCTCGTGGCCCTCAATGGCGATCCGCTCCAGTCCTTCCACCTCTTCCAGGTGAAGCTCGGTGGGATGGAGGAGAAGCCCTTCCAGCTGACGTGGCGGGGGGCTGATGGTGAGCACACCACCCAGCTGGCGCGCTCCACCCTGAAGAGCACGGACGCGCTGGGCAACACCCACACGTACCTGGGCGTGGGCGTCGTGCAGTGGAACGCGGCGGCGCCTCCGGAGATGATCCAGCTGGACTACTCGCCGGGCGAGGCGATTGGGAAGGCCGTGCGCGTGGTGCCGGCCATCACCAAGCAGACGGTGAAGGCCGTGGCCGGGCTCATCACCCGTGACGTGCCGCTGAGCTCCGTGGGCGGGCCGGTGATGATGTACCAGATGGCGGCGAAGACGTCGCAGCAGGGCTGGGACTCGTTCCTGCAGCTCATGGCCATCATCTCCATCAACCTGGGCGTGATGAACCTGCTGCCCATCCCCATCCTCGACGGCTTCCACCTGGTGGCCGCGGGCTGGGAGAGCGTGCGCCGCCGGCCGATTCCGGTTCGCGTGCGCGAGGTGGCCAACGTCATCGGTCTGGCGATGCTGGTGGCCCTGATGCTGGTGGCGTTCTTCAACGACATCACCCGGTGAGCGGGGCGTTGGTGCGGCTGCTCGCGGTGGCGTTGGGAGCAGGGCTGTTGGCGGGCTGCGCGACGCGTGCGGCCCGGCCGGATGCGAGCGATCGCCCAGCCCCCGGTAGTGCGGGAAAGACCCGTCCCGGTGCGCCGGAGGAGACCCCGGACAAGGGCTCGCGCACGTATCTGGGCGAGGGGCTGGCCTCGTACTACGGCCCGGGTCTGCACGGCCGGAAGACGGCGAGCGGGGAGCGCTTCGACCAGAACGGCCTGACGGCGGCCCACCGCACGCTGCGCTTCGGCAGCTGCGTGCGGGTGGTGAACATGGAGAACGGCAAGTCCGTGGAGGTGCGCGTCAACGACCGAGGGCCCTTCAAGGACGAGCGCATCATCGACGTGTCTCTGGGCGCGGCCAAGAAGCTGGAGATGGTGCAGAAGGGGCTGGCGCGGGTGCGCGTCTACCGCTGCAAGGACGAGGGGCCTGTCTCCGCCTTTTCCATCCCGCTCCAGGCGCAGCCGGGGTAGAGGAGGGCTGTGTTCCTCTCGCTCGATACCTCGACGCTGACGCTGTCCCTCGCTCTGGTGGAGCGCGTGGGCGAGGACCTGCGCGTGCTCGAGCACGTGGTGGCGGGGCCGCCCCAGAAGCAGAGCGAGATCCTTCCCGGTGTCATCGGTGAGCTGCTGGCGCGGCACGGGGTGAAGCTGGCGGACCTGGAGGGGCTGGCCGTGGGCCTGGGCCCGGGTTCCTTCACGGGCCTGCGCATCGGCCTGGCCTCGGTGAAGGCGCTGGCCTATGCGTCGCGGCTGAAGGTGGCGGGGGCGTCCTCGCTGGCCGCGGTGGCGCTGGAGGGACCTGAGGGTTCGCCACTCTTCTGCCTCGCGGTGGCGCGCAAGGACGATCTGTACCTGGGCGCGTACCGGCGGACGGGGCGGAGCGTGGAGTCGCTGGAGCCCGAGACGGCGATGTCCCCCGAGGAAGTGGCAGCGAAGATGGCGGCCGAGCCTCACGCCCTGGCGCTGGGGCCCGCGCTCGGCGATTACCGCGCGGCCCTGGAGAAGGCGGGCGTGGCGCCCGAGCGGTTGCTGACGGGGCCGGTGTTCCCGTCCGCAGTGGAGTTAGCGCGGCTGGTGCGCTTCCCGGAGACACAGCCTCAGGAGGCCGTATTCTCCCTGGAGCCGCACTACGTCCGCGCCTCCGAGCCCGAGCGGAATCCGAAGTTTCCTCCGCTGCCCGGGCCCGCGCCCACCGCGCGCCTCAAAGAGGACTGAGCGCGGGAGGCGGTGAGACGGATGGGTTCACGGAATGAGGGGTGACGAGCCCGCTTCGCTCGGGAGGCCGCCATCAGGCCGTGGCCCACCATCGGGAATGGATGAGGACGGCACGAAGGCGCCGCGGGGGGGCGGAGAGCCCCCGTCGAGCCAGCTCAGCGGGATGGCGATGTGGGAACTGCCCGAGGTAGACCCCAACATTCCGGACAAGTCCTTGTCTTGGGGAACTGTCGCCCCACCTGAATCCAGGACGGGCAATCGATAAGGGTCATCGGGCTCGCCCGAAGAGATGCGCCGCAGGATCCGGCCCTCCGCGCTGATGGCATACGTGACGCCGTAGTCCATGGGGGCGAATTCTTGCCAACAGTTGACGAGATCCGCAGAGATGTGGACGAACGTGATCCCTTCTTGCTGAAACAGCTCGTAGCGATGTCCGCCAGCGTTCTGCCAGCATTCCTTCCCCTGGCCGCTCGAGGAGAAGAAGTCTTGGGTGGCGATGGCCAGGGCGCGGACGGTGGTCCCATCCAGCCGATAGAGGGTGTCTTGCACACCCACGGGTGTGGCTTTGACTCCGAGTAGCTGCGGGACCTTGATGGATGGGACTTCGTCCGCCGGAGCGGCAGAAGACACAGGGGCTCCCCGCAGGCAGGACGAGAGAAGCAAGGGGCTCAGGAGCAGGAGATGTTTCACGGCGAGGTGTCCTCGAAGCAGGGGGCGCTTGTCTCGCGGACGCTTGCTATCTCCAGCCCCTCATTCCACTCGACCCAGTGGGTTTGCTTGCACTCCCACCGAGGGGTGCGCGTCCATTTCAGGATCTGACCGGTGAGGGGAATGTACTGGTAGAAGCCATCGCATTGAGGAGCATCGGGGGCGTTCGAGAAGAACGCAACGGCGGAAAGGCGGATGCTTCCGTCCTGCGTCTCGTGTGTAAAGCCATGCGCGAACCCTTGGTTCAAGATGAAGGACAGGTCGTCCTTCGACAAGAGGTCGTCGTACAGGTGATTGTGCAGCGCGAAGACGTACTGGATGCTGTCGGGCGGAAACCGTGGATCATCGACGTGTGACGGCAGGAGACAGCGCTTGCCTTGTTCCGCAAGACGGACCTGGGTCTGATCCGTCAGCTTGCTGAGGACGTACTTCCCGTCAGGGGTGTAGTAGATCCATGCGCAATACTCGGTGCCCACGCGCCAGCGTACGTCGAACCCGGGCTGCCCCCGTGGACCCGCGGAGGCGCCTGGCTTCGAGAGGATCTTCTGGCAGGCCCCGAGTAGGGCGCTCGGATAAGAGCTGAACACAAGGAGCGGCCCAGGTAGCCGCTCCAGAGGTGGCTCCCCTGGCCGAGGGCGGGCGATGTCAGGATCCGCTACGGGCGTGGCGGCGCAAGCGAGGGTGAGCGCGCACCCGAGCACCGCCCTCCCGTAGTGTCGAGAGGGCGGTGAATGGATGGCGTTGCGCATTTCGCCATGCATACACCACGCTCAGCGGCACTGCGGCTGAGCCGTCGCCCCCGCACTGGAGGCGAGGATGTTGAGGAACTCGGGCACCTGGGGCTCCTTCCCGGTCCCCCAGAGCGAGGCCTCGGCCCAGCACTGCACCCAGGTGGCGTCCCAGTTCTGCGGCAGGGCGTTGCACTGGGCCCGGCGCGTGTTGCCGCGGGCGATGCTCTCGCGCTGCACCTCCGAGAACACGGCGGGCGCCAGCTGCTGCACGAAGCCGTCCGCGTAGGCCCGGGCGGGAGGCACGTCCAGCGGATCGGCCTGGAGCCCACCGGGGGGGAAGCCCACGTGCTCCTGGTCCTCGAACTGCACCGCTCCGTCCTGCTGCGGGGTAGGAGCCGAGCCAGGGCTGCTCGACTGGAGCGTGAAGCGGTAGTTGGAGGCCCAGCGGTGCGTCCGCACGGGGTACATGAAGTTGTCCCACACCTCCTCGGTGATCAGCTCGGGGGTGTTGCTCAAGAAGTTGCGCGCCTCGTTGCGCTCATTGACGCGGGCCTCCAGCGTCTGGGCGAACTCCGAGGCCTCGTCGCAGGGCGACTTGCCACCCTGGGTGCCGCCAGAGGAACTGGGGTTGCGCCGGGACTGCGCGCAGGCCTGGTCCTTGGAGTTCTTCGCGGACTCGGTGACCTGCAGCTCATACTCGGCCTTCTTCAGGCGCTCCCGGGCATCCCTGAACTGGGGGTTGGGGACCTGCCGCGTGCTGGCGAGGTAGCGCAGGCTGCGCACCTCCTCGACGACATCCTCCCGAGGGTGCGAGATGAGCGCGTTGACGCGGATCTCCAGCGGCTCCGGCTGGCCCGGCAGCGGGTTGCCCACGGCGCACCGCGCTGCGGGGGCCAGGTTCCCGGCCAGGCTCTGGCAGGCGTTGAGGTTGCTGGCGATCGGATTGGGGATCTTCCCTTCGACGCGGATGGCCACGGGGATGGCGCTCTGGGCCAGGAAGCTCTGGCGAGCCGAGTCGGCCTGTCCGGCCACATTCGTCTCCGGCGCGAGGCACTGCGCCGCGGACCAGAGCACGTTGGCGGCGCCTGCGGTGCTCGCTCCGGACAGCGCGGCGGCCAGCCCTGCGAAGCGCTGGGAGAGCTGGTTCGCGCGGCCGGAGAGCTGCGACTGGTAGCTCTGAACGGGGATCTGCGTGGCGCGGGTCTGGAGGCACGCGAGCCCGGCGGTGGCCTGGGCCACGGCGCCCTCGTGCTTCCACTGAGAGCAGCGCTCGGTGTGGACCTGGCCAGCGCGATCGAACAGCGAGGTGAGCTCGGGGTGGTTGGGGATCAGATCCCAGCCCGCCAGGAGGGGCGGGAGGCACTGATCCAGATCGCCCGCGTCGCAAGCGGGGCGGGCAGTGGCGATGGCCTGATCCGTGGCCTTCTGCGCGAAGATGGGGGCGCGGGAGCAAGCCTTCTCATCGTCGGGAGAGGCGGCACAGGCGTCGCGGTAGCCATGGGCTGCGGTCATGAAGTCGCCGCGCTGGGCCGCCTCCTCGGCGCGGGACATGGCCGCGCGGTAGGCGGAGTTGCAGCCGCTGAGGACCAGCAGGGCGAAGAGTGAGGAGAGACTCGAGACCTGGAGCGGAGAGCGCATGCGAGCAGTCGGTGGGATGGGGGTCTGGCGACCGTAGACGGGCGCGAAGCCCGTTTATTTACCACACACAGAGGCCCCAAGAGGCTCGCGTAGGAGGCCCGGCTGGCGTAAAGGGACGCGCCATGAACGAGAACGTACGGATCGCCGTGGTGGGGGCCACGGGGGTGGTGGGCCGCGAGGTGCTCTCCGCGCTCTTGGATCAGGGCGTCACCTCCGAGCAGCTCACATTGCTGGCCTCCGAGCGCTCCGAGGCGGTGGAGCTGGACTACGGCGAGGACACGCTGGCGGTGGAGAAGGTCACCCCCGACTCCTTCCGGGGCGTGAACCTGGCGCTGCTGGCCACTCCGGCGGCCGCTTCTCGCACGTTGGCCCCGGCCGCTCAGGCCGCGGGCGCCTGGGTGGTGGACGCCAGCTCCGCCTTCCGAGGCGACGGCAACGTGCCGCTGGTGCTCCCGAGCTTCAACCCTGAGCTGCTCGGCGCCCCCCTCAAAGGCCGCATCGTCAGCGTGCCCTCCGCGGTGTCCACCGCCTTGGTGTCCCTCATCGCCCCGCTGCAGAAGGCCTTCGGCGTGGTGCGCGCACAAGTCACAGCGATGGTGAGCGCGTCCTCGGCGGGGGTGATCGGGGTCTCGGAGCTGGAGAAGCAGACCGCCGGCCTGCTCTCGGGCCGGGAGCCCGAGCCCCATGCCTTTCCGCAGCGCATCGGCTTCAACCTGGTGCCCCAGGTGGGCCCGTTCATGGCCAACTCGCCCTGGACGGAGGAGGAGGCCGGCTGGACGCTCGAGGCGGCGCGGCTGTTCGGCGCCCGGGGGGAGACGCCCGTCATCGCCGGCACCGCCGTGCAGGTGCCCACCTTCTATGGCCACGGGCTGAGCGTCCACGTGCAGCTCAAGACGCCCGCGCCGGTGGAGCAATACCGCGCTGCGCTGAAGACGTCGCCCGCCCTCAAGGTGCTGGATGCCCCGGCCGAGAAGGTCTACCCCATGCCCATGCTGGTGGCCTCGGACCCAGCCATCCACGTCGGCCGCCTGCGCACCTTTCCCCAGGCCCCCGAGTGGCTCACCCTCTTCGCCGTGGTGGACAACGCCGGCCGAGGCGGCGCGCTCAACCTCGTGGAGGCCGGAATGCGGCTGCTGCAGCGCTCCGCGTGACAATTTGGCAAGCCCTCGGGGCCGGGCCTGCCCATTTGGCGGGAATCGAGGGCTGTACGCGGGGGGAATGAAGGGGGCACCCCCCCGTTTCAGCTGGCCCCCCACTTGCTAGGTTCACCACCGTCCATGCGTTCCCTGCTGATTGCCCTGACCCTCTGTACCGCCAGCGCGGCTTTGGCTCAGCCCATCGTGCTGTCGGTTCCCAATAAGACCTCCATCCGCGTGGGGATGAACTCCTGCGGAGACTCCCAGGTCGTCACCTGGACGTACAACGGGACGACCGTCGCGTGTACGGACCTGCGGCTCTGGCTCGTCTCCGGAACCTCCTGTGGGGACGAGCCGACCGGCACCTACAAGGACCTGGGGACGATCAACAAGAATGACTTGCCCACCCAGCGCACCTCCACGGTGACCTTCCAGGTCAATCAGCTGCCCGGCTGGACGACTGAGCTGGCCTGTGGCGCGGCGGGCCGCGAGGATGCGTACCGGGTGTGCGCGGCCTACAAGTCCGGCACGGGTGCCATCAGCGCGTGTGACTCGACCACCGTCCAGAAGGACGACTTCGAGCTCGTCTACGACTCCAAGCCGCCGGATGCGCCCACCATCGACAACGTGGCCGCGCTGGACGAGGCGCTCTCCGTGCGCGTCTCCACGCCGACGGATTCCAACGAGCTGAAGCTCACCATCGTCCGCGCGGATGGCACGGGCTCCGCCCGCTCGCTGCGGCAGTCGGTGGATCAGCCGCTGTTCCGGGTGGACAACCTGGAGAACAATGTGCCGTACACGTTGACCGCCACGGCGATTGACGCGGCGGACAACGAGAGCGCGGCCTCCGCGCCCGCGACGGGCACGCCCATCTTCACCAAAGGGTTTTTCGACCAGTACGTGAAGGCGGGTGGGCAGGAGATGGGAGGCTGTGGGGCGGCGGCGGGTGGGCTAACGGGCGGCTGGGTGCTGGCCGTCCTGGGGTTCTGGCTGTCTTCAAGGAGAAACCGGTCATGAGTCGAGCAGTGGCCCTCGGCGTCCTCGCGCTTCTTGGCGCGCTGCCGAGTCAAGCGCTGGAAGTCTCCGACGCGCCCACAGTGTCCAGCCATTCGCCGCGCACGGGCGCCGTGGAGGTGAAGTTCGGGGGCTACAAGCCGCGCATCGACACCGAGGAGGGCCTCAAGGACACGCCCTACAAGAACACGTTCGGTGGCGAGTCCATGCTGCTGTTCGAGGTGGAGCTGCAGCGCTACTTCTTCCAGCGCTTCGGCTCGGCGGGCCTGGGCTTCTCGGCGGGCTATGCCGAGAAGTACGCGGACACCCTCACCGAGGAGGGCGAGGCGGCCGAGGAGAAGACGGCGCTCAAGGTGCTGCCGCTGAAGCTCAACGCCCTCTACAAGTTCGACTACGCGGCGTTCCGCTGGGGCGTTCCGCTGGTGCCCTACGGCAAGCTGGGCCTCATCTACATGCCGTGGTGGAGCAACAAGGGCGACAGCACCCAGGTGGTGGAGGGCCGCACGGCCAAGGGAGGCCGCTGGGGGTATGGCCTCACGCTGGGCGCCTCGTTCCTGCTGGACGTGCTGGAGCCCCGCCTGGCGCGGGACTTCGACACGGACCTGGGCGTCAACCACAGCTACCTCTTCGCTGAGTGGACGTACGCTGAAGTGAACAACTTCGGCGGCCCAGGGTTGGTTCTCTCCAGCCGGCACTGGATGTTCGGGCTCGCCTTGGACTACTAGACCGCGTCTATGCGGTCTTCCCCGTCCCTGTCCCTGAAAGTCCCGCTGTCCGTCCTCTCGGTGTTGGCAGTGGGGCTGGTGGCCCCGGGCTGCCACCGTGCGCTCAAGCCCGATGTGGGGCAGGACCGCACGGTGGAGGCCGGCGTGCCGTTGGAGTTTGGCTCGGCGCAGGAGGGCGCGCCCGAGGTGACGTGGAACTTCGGGGACGGCACGCCGGTCCAGAAGGCCACGCGGGCCTCCCATGCGTTCCCTCGCGCGGGCACGTTCACCGTGCAGGCGCTGGAGGGGGCGACGGAGCTGGGGGCCGCGCGGATCACCGTGGTGCCCCGGCCGGTGCTGCGCGCCATTCCGGCGGACGCGACGGTGGCCTTCTTCGTGCCCCAGCTGCGCGGCAACGTGGAGCCCATGGTGGACTTCTACAAGCGGCTGGTGGGGCCGGAGGTGGCGCTGCGGCAGATTGACGAGGCGCCGTTCCTGCCCCTGGTGCTCCAGAGCGCGAAGGGGGACGCGAGCGCGGTGGATCCGGACGAGGGCTTCGGGCTGTTCTCGGTGCCGGTGTTCGAGGGCTCGGTGGCGGTGCTGGGGGTGACGGACGGGGCGGCGGCGCTGGAGGCGGTGGTCAAGGACTTCGAGTCCGAGGGGCTCACGGTGCAGCGCCGCGGGGATGGCAGTGCGCGCATCGAGCTGCGCGCGTCGGAGCCGGTGCTGGCGTTCCTGGACCGTGGCTACCTGTACCTGGCGATGCCGGAGAAGGACGAGCCCAAGGCGGGCGAGCCGGTGAAGGCCTCGACGTCTTCGCCGGATCCGGAGGGGGTGCGCCGGTACGTGCAGGGGTTCACGGGCGCGGGGCTGTCCGAGTCCTCGCTGCTGATGGAGCTGCGCGGCAAGGTGCAGGAGGGCAACCTGTACCTCTTCTCGAGCTTCCCGAAGAAGGAGAAGGACGACGGGTTCCCCGGGTTCTTCTCGTCGCTGCGGGTGAAGGAGGGGAGGGCGGAGGTGGATGGCTTCCTGGCCTCGGCGAAGCCGCTGCTGGCGGGGAAGCAGGGCCCGGTGCCGGCGCTGCTGGAGAAGGCGCCGGTGGGGCCGGTGGCCGCGGCGATGATGTCGATTCCTCCGGACGAGCTGGCGACGGCGCTCCTGGGGGCTCCGGGCTCGCCGCGCCGCGCGGAGGCCTTGGCGAGCTGGAGCCAGGAGGGGGTTGATGGGGAGGCGCTGATCGGCTCGGTGCGGGGGGATGTGACGATGCTGGTGTACTTCGACGCGCCGGCCTTCTACCGGAACTTCCTGACGAACAAGCGGCCCGAGCCGCGCGGCTCCGTGCTGCTGGAGGCGGGGCTGACGCGGGCGGAGCCGGTGGTGGCGGCGCTGACGAAGGCGTTCGCGGCGGGCTCGTGGAACGTGGAGACGGTGAAGGAGAAGAACGTGACGAAGTTCCGGCTGCGGATGATGGAGCAGCCGATGGTGGTGAGCGTAGCGCCGGATCGGCTGTCGCTGCAGGCGGGCGAGGCGCTGGACGCGAGGCCACGGGAGAACATTGGCACGGCGCTGCGGGAGCGCTTCAGCGCGAACGCGTTCGGGCCGAGCCACCTGTCGCTGATGGTGGACATGGGGCGGCTGCGGGCGGAGATGGACGCGCCCACGCAGGTGCCCGGAGTGCCCACGGGGCAGCTGGCGGCGGCGAAAGCCTTCGGCGGAGCGTTCCTGGATCAGGTGACGCCCTTTGATCACGCCTTCGTGGACCTGGCGCCGGAGGAGGGTGGGGCGCGGCTGCGGGGGCGGATTGTGATTCGGACGCGCTGAGATGGGCTCGATCACCGTTCTCTACTTCGCGGCGGCGCGCGAGCGCGTGGGAACCCAGCGGGAGACGCTGGAGGTGCCCGAGGGGGCGCGGGTGCAGGATGTGCTGCGCCAGCTGGCCGAGCGCCATGCCTCGCTGAAGCCGCTGCTGCCGCACCTGCGGGTGGCGGTGAACCAGGAGTTCGTGGACACGGGGGAGGAGGTGCCAGCGGGAGCGGAGCTGGCGCTCATCCCACCGGTGTCGGGGGGCTCGGGACTGTTCTCGGTGGTGGATCGGCCGCTGCGGTTGGAGGAGGTGGTGGCGGCGGTGTCGGGCGAGGCGTACGGCGGGCTGGTGACGTTCTCGGGCTCGGTGCGCAACCAGACGAAGGGCCGGCGGGTGCTGAAGCTCGAGTACGAGGCCTATCCGCCGATGGCGGAGAAGCGGCTGGCGGCCATCGGAGCGGAGGTAGCGGAGCGCTGGGGTGGCACGCGCCTGGCGATCATGCACCGGGTGGGAACGCTGCAGCCGGGAGAACTGGCGGTGGTGATCGCTGCTGCTGCGCCGCACCGCAAGGAGGCGTTCCTGGCATGCGAGCACGCCATCGAGCGGCTCAAGCAGGACGTGCCAATCTGGAAGAAAGAGTTCTTCGAAGACGGCGAAGTCTGGGTAGGCCTGGGGCCTTAAGACATTCAGGAACACTGGGCGCAAGTTCGATTCCCGCTGCTTTCCCAGATCCGATGCGTTCTCGAGCGACAGGGATTGCCTGAAGGCGCGCTCTGAGAGCGAGGCGTGCTGAGACAACGCTCCGCCGTTCGGCCGGGGCGCCGTGCGCAAAGAAGGCTGAGGCGGCCAGAAGCGGAGGGAGGGCCGGCGAGCCCTCAGGCAGCAGGCAGGAGTGTCTGCTGCCTGCGCCCGTGGACAAGGCTGTCGCGGAGCACCTCGCACGCACGCGCCCACTCCACGAGGTAGCGGCCTTCCGGAGGCAGCCGGGCGCGAAAGAAGGAGAGCAGGTTGAAGGCCAGGGCGCGCAGCCAGGCCACTACCTCCAGGGCCGTGCGGGTGGGGCGACAGGGCTGGCGCGCGTCCTCGCCCAGCACCATGTCGAGCGTCCAGTGGTGGCGGTTTTCAATCCCCCAGTGCACCCGCACCAGCCGCAGCAGTTGCTTGTAGTTGAAGAGGGTGGTGTCCAAAGAGGTGACGAAGTAGCGGTACTCCTGCTCACAGGAGCCGTCATCACCCCAGTGCTGCTGGCGCACCAGCAGCAACATGCGCGCTCCCGGGAAGTCCACCTCGCCCTCCTTGAGCGCGTGCGTCCACAGCTCACGCACCACCGTCTTGCCATGTGCTCGCTGCTCGGTGCGCGCCCGCGCCGCACACTGCTTGTCGGCCAGGGCTTGCACCGCGTACTCATGGAGGGTGGGCTGATTGGCCTTCAGCCCCAAGCAGTAATGCTTGCCCAGCTGTCGCACCAGCGCGGCGTTCGGTGCGGCCGTCAGTCCCGCGTCCGCCGTCACCACCCCGAAGTGCTCGCCATAGGCCTGCACCACCCGAGGCAACAGCTGCCGGAAGGCGGGGGACTCTCCCTCCTTGGCGCTGATGAACTCCATGTCCAAGCACGGCGCGGCCACCACGCTGGTGAGCACCGCGCGCAGCGCCCCCAGGCTCCACAGCTCGCGGCCCGCCTCGTCGTTGGCCACCGCCTGCAGGCCCTTCACCTCGCCCTGGTGGGTGGTCCACAGGCTCTTGCCATCCAGGCTCACCACGCCCATGGGCAAGGGCAGCCGCGGCGTTCTGGGGTTTTTGAGTTCCCGCTCTACCTGAGCCTTCAAAGTCTGACTCAAGCCCTGCGGCAACTGCTTCGTCAGCAAGCGCCACAGCGTCGAGCCCGCCACCGCCAGCGGCAGCCCCAGCCGCTTTCGCGTCCGCGCCCCCACGTCCTGGGCCAGGTGCGCCGCCTGCTTCAGCCCCTTCTTTCCCACCGCGAACGCCGCCACCACCAGTCCCAACAGGCCCAGGTGCTCATGGCGCCTGCCTCGCGCCCCTCTCGGGTCCTTCACCCCTTCGTCCCAGGGCAGCCGCGCGTGCTGGAGCACTCGCCGCTGTTGTCCTCCCAGTCCACTCATGCTCGACTCCTTGCGCCCCGCCTCCGCGCTCATGGCGGAACGGGGCATTGGGGGGATGGGGCTCGCCGGCCCCATCCCTCCGCCTCGGGCTGCTTGCCGAGTATCGAGCATCTCCTACCTGCCAGGGAGCCGATCAGAACAAGGACCCGCCAGGTCATGTTCGATTCCGCTCACCCCTTCTGCGCGTAACCCCGCGTCACCTGGGGTCTTCTTCCCATCCTCACCCAGGAGAACGCATCAGGCCTGGGCTGCTTTCCTGCGCCGGCCAATGACCAATGACCTACAATTCAAATTTCGAAGTTGATGCTGTCATGAAGACGGTGGGCACCGTGTCGGCGAAGTATCCAGAAGGCTCGCCGGAAGACGAGGCGCTTCGAATCGTTTCGGTCGGGTGCTTTACGTTCGCGACATCCTGAAGCTGGATTAATATCGCGAGTACTTCCGGAGCTTCTTCACCCACAAACCGGTGACCTTAGCTCAGACGTTCTCGACGAGAGAAGAAGCGGATCTCGGGCTTACAAGTGGAAGCGCCGAGGATGGAGATCTGGTGAAGATCGCCGCCCAAGGCTTTATTGTGATAGACGCGCTCAAGGGATTGAAGTTTGTCCCCGCGCGGCTGCCAGAGGAATTGGGACCTCCAGGTTCAAAGTGAGCGCTACGGTGCGCTCTCTGGGAGGCTTTTCGATTCCCGTCGGCTCCATCCTAGTAAGCCAAGCAATCTTACCTAACGAGATGCCGAGTAAGCCAAGCAATCTTACCTAACGAGATGCCGATCTAGTCCGGTGCAGCGGGCGTTGATGGAGCCTTCCGCGTCAAAGCACGTCTGTAGAGTGAGCACGTCGAGCGCGAACGTTCTGCGCAGCGACCCGACCTCAGCCAACCGCAGTCTGCGCTTTTTCCTCGGCTCTGCCTTCGCGGTGGCGGCACGTCTTCTCTTGAGGCTTCGGCTTCGCACTTGCTCGAGGGAGTTTTGGCATTAGCCGTGCGATGCTGATTGCACTAACGGCGTCGACGATATGGAGGCGTTTGATAAAGATGAGTTGCTTTACGTGTAGAAATCTCTCGAGAGTCGCCAGAGGTCGGATCATAAAAGTGCCATATGTTAAATTTCCATTCTTTGTCAAACGTGTCAGCACGAAGATCTTGCCACCCCAAATGAAGCGCGATGTGCTCTGCAATAGCGAGTTTAGACTTGCTTGTTGACTCGTTGTTCCAGGCGGAGACGACGGCACCAAGCAAGAGGTCTGCAACTTGAATGCCTGGAGTAGCTTTTGAGTCTCTCTCTTGGAGGCTGTGCAAAGCTGGGTGTTTAAGACGCTGCTTTAGCGTGCTGTTGATAATTAGCTGCGCTGCCTCAGCAGCTTTCTTATAGCGAGAAGGCAACGGATCCACCCAAGCATGATAAGCTTTCTTCACGCCACGCTCTGCAAAGAACTTGATCTTCGAAGTAATCAACATCGCGAAATGCTTGCGACGGGCCTGATCGTATGGGGCGTCCTGCCCATGAAAGGACTTGTCTATGTATCCTTTTCGGACAATCAGGCAGTGGAACATAAGGTAGCGCTGCTGGAAAAAACTCGAAATCAGCGCTTTGCAAAAAGGCTCGTTTCTAGAATTAACCTTGTTCCATTTGATCTCATAGTCATACCGATACTCTGACCGCAACGACGCGATAAGCTTGTTGAAGTCCCCACGGCGTTCCCATGGCATCCACAACGAACCGAAACCGTAGTACCGCGAACCGCCAGTGCCCGATTCATCTATACAGATGAGGTAATTGCGATACCCCGGGGCGAAGTTCTTGGGTTTGTCTTCATCTTGAGCCGAAAGACTCTCGTCATGCATAGGCAATGCTCGTTGAGACTGCTCTGCGCATCGTAGCTGTCTTGATTCAAAATGGTGGCGGATGGGTGAGATTTAAAAATTTCCCACTGTCTGATGCAACAAGTCTATCAAGCCTCGCTTTTTCCAGCGCAAGGCGCTTGCCGAAAATCTCCAGGAGTTCCGTCCAAAAGCCTCGGTCTGACTCCATAAAAAATTTAGGCTGATTGCAATGCACGACAAGCACGCCCAAAACCTTGTTTAAGTCTGAGAGAATGGGAAATGCTAATGAGGATCGTATTCTCTCTTTTTGGCCAGGATAAAGGTCCACGTAATGAGGATCAGCCATGGTGTCTGGAATGATCTTCATTGTGGGGCGAGGCTCTGTATAGGATTTGGCTGCAACAGTGTTTTCGTAGAGGGCTGGGTTTTTTTCCCGCAGTTCAAGACTGGGAGGTGCTCTGCCTTGGCGGTTAGCATAAGCAGGGATAATTAGCTTTTTATCCCTATAGGAGAGCGTCATAAACGTCACTTCGAAATCAACGATGGAGTCGAGAGTTCCTCTGATGTTCGCATGCTGGGACTCAAAAAAACGGTATGTCTCGCGTACGATTTCGCTCAACATGCTGGGGGAGGTACTCACACTCTCGATGAACTGTTGCCTCTGCTGAACCTCTTGACCGGTCGGTTCTGTTCGGACAGCGGCAACCTGATGCGCGAGATACTGGTCCATCAGACTCCAGGCATATTCCAGTTGGCGGCGGCGCAGGTAATCCCGCTGCTCAATGGCCTCCAGCCTTGTGCGCATTACAAGGCTAATTGAACCTAGCAAAATCAGCAGTCCAATAATCGCTGCCGTGCGAATAATCCAAACGGTGGGCGAGTCCTTTTCAAACCATTCCTGGATTTTCCCTTCCAGAAGTATACCAGTATAAAACGTTGCGACCGACACCGTGGTTTGAATTATGGATTTTGTGCCTAAGGGTCTTTGACGATACCAAGCAAGAAAGGAGTTCATTGCTACCAGGAGGGGGCGAGAATGTGGGGATGTTCTAGGTGTAGAGTTGCGATCTGGTCCGGGTTGTTAAATCTAAATCGCTAAATCAAAAGGAATCGCTGTAGAAACCGCTGCGAGTTTTGTTCAAGCAATAACCCTGGGACTTCAGATAGGTGCTTGCACTTCAGCAACAACACGCGGTCATCCGAATTGTCTAGCCCGCTTCCAATAAATGAACTATGCACCTCATCGCTTGAGATGACGATGCATGGTTTGCCCATTCCTCGGGCTAAGCCAAATTCATAATGTGAGCCGTGACTAGTTCCCAGCACAGCAACCATTACATCGCTTTTTGAAACATGTTCAGTGCATAATCGCATTACTTCATTGGGTGTCAAAGATAGATTGCCCCATTTGTTTACGTCTCTGTGTGGCAGCAGGGTTGCTATTCCGAGTTTCTTCAGGGCAGTTTCTATGCCTAGTAGCGAGGAGCGGTACTTGCCCCTTGATATCTTGCCATGAGGAGCTGAGCTGAAAATCATATTGTACTGGCGGGACCTGCTCTGTGCGTTAGCTTTGGCAGTAAATGGAGCAGCGATATAGGCTGTTGGATATGCAGATGTTGAGGGCGGTTGTACAGAAGCCATGCCATATGGCGATGTTCCTTCGCTTGGCTTGACATATATGGGACGAAGTAGGCTAAGGGAGTTTCTTAAGTCGTGCCGCTTTTGTTTTGGTGAGGAGGATTCCAGTTTCTCGAACAAAGTTAGTTGCTGTGCAGGCTCCTCAATGCCTAGCCATACATTCTCGATTTCCCTGCATACAGTCTCGGCAATGACCTGCTCCCGCCAATCAAAGCGGTTCCCGTCAAGCGCAAGGAGTGTCGAGTCTTGGTAAGATGTCGTCCAGTCTTCATAAAGCTTGGCGATGCTTTTTATGTGTTGAGGAGAGTGCAGGAACTGATCGTCACGGCGCCGCTTTTGAATTCTGCGTATAGCGGTGCTCGGTGCACATTCGCAGTAGATCACTATGTCTGGAGCCGGGAGAGTCTTGAAAAAAAAGCTCGCTAGTTCAAGATAGGTATCGAATGCTCGTTTTTCGATATGGCCTTTGCTGACGAAGTATTTGGCAAAGACGTGAATATCTTCTGTGAGAGTGCGATCCAGAATGATTCTTTCGCTACGCGACAGGGCTTCGTTGACTTGAATTGCTTTGTGGCAAAAAAATGCCAGTTGGGTCTCAAATGCCCAACGTCGTGGGTTGGAGTTCAAGTCGCTCAGGTAATCTTTGGCAGTGACTGATGAAGGGAGATAGGAATAGCCCAGCGAAGCCGCTATTTTTCGCGCGAGAGTTGTTTTGCCACTTCCCATGAGTCCAGCGACTGCTATAAAGCGTGGCGGTGGCCTCGCAACTGCTCCGAGTTCAGTTTCTATGACTGCTCTGCTTCGGACGCTCTCCACCTCAAATGGCCGCCAGAGCGCTTCTGGCATTTTGAGGTGAGTGCATATAGCCGTCAGTGTTTGGGCGGAAGGGAGCCGCAGTCCCTGTTCTAAGTGCGCAATTAGCGAACGATTCGTCTTGGGTTTGACCCGACGAGCAAGTGTCTCCTGCGTCAAACCCCTTTGTTCGCGATAAAACTTGACTAGTTCGCCTAATCGCCTCAGAGAAGTTGCCATCTAAAGCCACTCCGCATAATGACTGAGCCGCATAGACGATAGATAATTCAGCGCGCACTTGTAGGACAGCACTGTGAACTGCGAACAGAAGCTTGTTTCCGCTGTCTTGGGTCGCATCTGCATCTTTAGGTGGTAGAAGCAACTCACGCGCATCCCTGCCATCATGTGCGTCTCGGCGAAGCGCGGCTAGTTTCTTTGTTGTTCGTCTTCTCTGCCAAGGGAAAACCGAAGCTGAGCGAGACCGTCCTCAGACGGTCGCTCCCCTTGCCGCCAATAGAGCTAAAGCTAGGGTGATCCATATTGGATCACCTTGGGCTAAGTGCGGCACTTTAGATGCTCAATCTCCTTGGCTCAGGTCCCACTGCTCAAGTGCCCAGTGTGCCCCTCCGGCAGGGGTAAGAACGGGACGAGGCGGGGTGGGATGGCAGAACGACCGACGTAAGTCTCTAGGCGTTAGCCGGTAACAGCGAGACCTGCTGATGGTTTTGCTCCCGCCTTGCTGGGCTGCGGGGTCGATTCCCGCCGCCTCCCTCCGAGGCGCCCCACGATTTTGGGGACTAGGGGCTGCTGAGGCGGGATAGGGCGAGGGGCGGACGCCGCGCTTGTACGCTGGAGCGACCTGTGGGGTAGGGTGGCACTGAGCGGACATTGGGTCCGACCGATGGTGGCCATGAGGTGCCATGTGGAACAGGGAGATGCGGGGCTCCCTCTTACTTGCTCCGGGCATGGAGGTAGGCCCTTGGCGCGGTCTGCGAGGCTGCGGGCTGGGCGTCTACGGCCTCGTCTTCCGTGTCGAGCGGGTAGGCTAGGAGCAAATCGGTACGTTCGCCATGAAGGTGGCCCGCTACCCGAAGGATCCTCGCTTCAAGCGCGAAGGAGAGCTGCTTGCACGCACGCGTCATCCTCACGTGCCTCGGCTGCACGACCGAGGGGAATGGATATCGCCAGACGGAGAGTCCTTTCCGTACCTCGTGATAGACTGGGTAGAGGGTGTGACGATGTACGAGTGGGCCGCTCGGCGGCCACGCTCCTTGCACGAGAAACTACGGGCGCTGGCTCAGGTCGCTCGGGCCCTGGAGGCCACGCATGCCGCGGGCGGCGTGCATCGGGATGTGAAGGGCGAGAACGTGCTGGTGCGCCATGAAGAGGGCGCCGCCGTGCTGATCGACTTCGGCTCGGGCAACTACCTCGGGGCGAGCGTCCTGACGCGGCAGCCTCAGCCCCCGGGGACGCCCCAGTACCAGAGCCCGGAGTCGCAGCGCTTCGAGTTCGCGCACGCCGGAGACCCCCACGGCCCGCTACAAGGCCTGGCCCGCGGCAAAGCCACCGTGTGAGCCTGCCTCCTACGAGTGGAGGGGGAAGTGCTACTGGCCCATCGCCAATCTCCAGGGCCCCGCCACGTCGGCTCCCCATAGCGGGCAACTCACGCCTCCCTCCAACCGAGCGCAGACTCCCGACTGAGTCGGAAGTACAGAACGGCCTCTCCGCGTAAGTGCTTGTTTTTACAGCCTCGAATGTTGGCGCGCCCCGTGCTGAGAACGGCGGTACCCCACTTCATCACGGGAGGTGAACAAGATTGTCGGAGAGGAGCGCTTCCAAGAGTGTGGGCGGACCTTCTCCATTCAGGAAGCCCACTCGGAGCTCCGGCAAAGACTCGTCCGCTAGCGCCTGCGGGAAGCGCCGATAGCCGAGTCTTTCTTCAATCACGCGAGCCAGGGTGTCCGCCTCGGGCTTGACCACGCTGGGAGGCTCGAACGCGAGTTGGGGCTGGGAGAAGTGATAGAGCCGAGAGGACCCGTCGTCGGGGGCAGCGCCTGAAGAAAGGGGGCCACTCTGCTGACCGTAGGGGGTGTAGGTCGGGTGCCAGAGCTGGGTCGTGACATGAACGACATAGACAGGCGCGAGGACGCTGACAGCAGCGGCGATGCGAGTTGCGAACCGCTTCCCTTCTGGCATGGGCTCCACGCGGTAGACAAAACACCGCAGGCAGGCAGAGACAAAGGGTTGAGTTCCACTGCCAACCCCCATCCCAGGGAAGGCGTGCGGAAGTTCCTTCATGAGCTTCTTCCACTCGGGCCACGCCAGCGCCTTCTCCCAAGCCGCCATGAACCGCTCGTGCTCGGGCGTGCGCTGGTAGGCGGGAACCGGCTCGCTCAGGTCCTCCTCCTCCGCAGGGAAACCTGCAGGGTAGAATTGGCGTGCGATTCCAGCCAATGATTCCCGTGTCAACTCACTCATTCCTACGGCTCCTCGCGGGAATGTCGAAATAGACGGTCTCGATGCCCCGGGTCTGTCACTCCGAAACTTGAGACCCCGCGACACTCTCCCAGAGCCTCTGCTGGTACTCCACCTTGAACCTGCGACACAGGATGGCGATCATCTCTCCAGGCTGCACCCTCGAGAGGACTTGATCCGCCGCCTCGTTGGCCATGTACGCCGCCACGTGCTGGGCCACTTCCAGAGAGACCTCCCTCTGTTGGGTGTTCCGAATCGGCAGGCCCACCTCGAACTTACAGAGGTCGGTAGCGCCTGAATCCCCGTCCGTGATCCGGGCATGGATGCAGACTGCTCGCCACCCATCGGGTTGCGCCTCGTTGGCATCCACCGGGACGACCGTCTTGAACCGGAAGTGCCACGGCGTGATACGCCCAACGACGGTACCGCGCCCGTGGACGCAGCCCCCCTGCGCCGTGGCGATCAAAAGGACCGCCACGAACCTCCACAATCTCAGCCGTCGCCTGACTCCCCCTGCGAACACCCTGGATCTCCGTAGGATGAGGTGCGCTTGGACGCCCAAGGGGGCACCCAGCGCCGAGCCCCAGGTTATCGCGGTGGCGCGTGCCAGGAGACGCCCAGCAGCTCCACTCAGCCCGGAGTCACGCGCCCGCCAATCTCCGGGAAGCGCTCGTACGCGCGTAAGAGCGCCTCAAGGTGCGCGGGAGTGTCGAGATCGAGCGGCGTCTCTGTGAGCCGAACGACCCACCCGCCCGTCGCCGTGCGCCGCGCCCGAGAGAGTAGGTCGGCATCACGCGAGGGCTCCGGGAACCCGATGGTCTGTGCGGCAGCGGCGGACCAGTAATTCAGCCATCCGAGGCGATGCGGAATCTCAGGCGAGCGGATTTTCTCTGGGAACTTGAGCGCTGGCAGCCCACGGGGCGGAACCCCCGGCTTATGCACCGGATCAGTCGTTTGCCGCGCGATCTCCACCCCGGCGCGGAACGGCGTCGCATGTCCCCACAGCGCGCGTGCTCCCTCTGCCACGCCTTCAAGCAACTCCGCCGATGCCGCGATCACGGCCCCGTCCAGTGGCAGGCTTGCATGGACTTCAAGCAGGGACTGGCCGCCTGGGCTGAGGCGTGCCGGTTTTCCCCACCCCGTGACCGTCACAGGGTACCCCTCGTCGCCGTTGCACACGAGAGGGAATCCGCCGCTCTGAGTTCCTTCGACGAGCCACGCATCGCGCTGCGGCAACGCGATGGGCTTTCCCTCCGGGGAAACCTTCCACTCCAAACGCAAGCCGGGAAGCGCTCGCTCCATGCCATGGACTACAGCGAGCGTGCGACCGTCATTGCCCACGAGCGCAGGCGCGTAGACGATGAGAAGGAGTGAATTTTGTTCGGTCATCGCTTGCACCCAGTGACGACGATGGTGAGAGAGGGCTCGGCTGCCTCTAGCGCGTCTTTGTGGGCTTGGGTGCTCACCCCAACGACGAAACCGTATCCACAGGCCGTCGCGATGTTTCGCGCTTCCACCAGTTCGACCACCTGATCTCTGATCACCTGACCCCGCAGAAAGCCACTGTACGTTTCAAATCGATGGGTCTTGATCTCCCATAGCACACGCACTCCGACTTGCAGCGCATCAAAGCGCTTGCCGCCAACGAGTACGTCATTTCCGGGGTAGCGGTTCGGCGGAAACGTGTCGGCGCACTCGTTATGCGGGTCATCTTCGCCCGCGTGCGGCACCGGGATGGGCTCGCACTGGGGGTGGCTGCGCTCCGTAGTCACCGGGACAGGCGGCTCCCTCCTGTTCGCGCTGGACCGCTCCGGTGTGGGGATCGCCTCCGGTTCCTGCGAGGCCTGAGGAGCGTCTCCGGCCCAAAGGCCTGGCTCTCGGGTGGGTGGCAACACGCGCTTGTGCGGGCTCCGCGGCAGGGGCTGGGGGCGAACCTGCCCTGGCTGTCCGCGGGTGGGGAGGCCCGTGCCGGGCACAGCGGGTGGGCGCACAGGCGCCCAAGCGTAGGTTTCAGGCGCCTTTTGAGAGGTGGCGCACCCAGCGACGACTACGGCAACGGCAACGGCGTGGCGGAGTGCGCCGCAAGTTCGGAAGTTCATTCCACGTCCTCTCATCGAAGGAAGAGGGGGCGGCCGTGGGCGCCACCTCGAAGCGCTCCAACTTGGCCCCATGGCATCGCCAATCTCCAGGGCCCGCCACGTCGGCTCCCCCGTAGCGGGCAGCTCACGCCTGCCTCCAAGCGAGCGCAGACTTCCGAATGATTCGGAACTGGCGAACGGTCTCTCCGCATAAATGCCCGTTTTCATAGCTTCGAGCGATCGGCCGAGGGAGTGTCGCGACGCTGAGCTGCTCACGCGGGCTTCGGGCATGAGCATTCGAATGCTCCGCCGCCCGTGCGTGCCAAGGCTGTCCCAGGGCAGGGCGACTGCTTCGCTATGTCAACAGTTCAGCCCTCCGCTCTCCGAGGGAACCGTCGTCTCGTTAATGGCGCAGCTGCGCGGCGACACGGCCCAACAGGCCAGCCCTCCTGGCGGGAAGGAGCCCGCCTTTCCAGTCCCAGGCTGGGATCGCTCTCAACCCGTACGGTTCCTCGGCGAGGGAGGGATGGGGAGCGCTGGAGCAGCTCCTCGGTTGAGCAGCCTGACAGGGTTTCTTCCGCGCGAACCTAGCGCGTCCACAGGGTCAATGGCTCCACCGGCCTACCCCTCCTATACGCAGCAGCGGTGGAAGAACCATCCGCCGGGCGCGTGTAGGCAGAAGGGACAGTTCCCCCGTCCTTCCATCGCATTGACTCCCCATGCCATGAGGGCCCATACCGTTGAGACGTTCTGGCACAGAAGCACTGCTGAGACCTCGGGCTCACAAGCGCCGGAGGGAACGCGTCTGTGAAAAGGCCGACGGAGAACGGGGGGCTTCAGTGAAGAAGCAGCCGAGCAAGGCCAGGTTTGCCAAGACCCGGCGACACGCCTCTTCATCCCGAGCAGCGCCCAAGCGGCCCGCCGCTCCGCCTCCCAAGCGTGCGCCCAGTCCATCCTTTCCGGTGGTGGGAATTGGTGCGTCCGCGGGAGGGCTCGAGGCGTTCACCCAGCTCCTCTCGCTGCTGCCGCCCGACACCGGGATGGCCTTCGTCTTTATCCAACACCTGTCCCCCACGTACACCAGCTTCCTGAGCGAGTCCCTGTCCAAGGCGACCCAGATGCCGGTCACCCAGGCCGAGAATGGGATGCGCGTGAAACCCAACCACGTCTACGTCATCCCGCCGGACGCGGACATGGAGATCACGGACGACGTGCTCAGCCTGCGGGCGCGAGGAAACGAGGCGCACAAGCTGCACCTGCCGGTCGACACCTTCCTGCGCTCCCTCGCCGCTGCGCGCGGCAGCCACGCGATCGGCGTGATCCTCTCGGGCACTGCCTCGGATGGCACCGAAGGGCTCAGGGCCATCAAGGAGGAGAGCGGCATCACGCTCGTGCAGGAGCCGCGGTCAGCGAAGTTCGGAGGGATGCCTCAGAGCGCCGTCCAGGCCCGAGTCGTGGACTCCTGCCTGGCGCTGCCGCAGATCGCCGAGGAGCTCGTGCGGCTGAGCCGTCACTCCTATACCACTACCGCCGAGGCGGAGTGGCCCCGGCACGCCCCGGATGACGAGATGCTCCAGCGGCTCTTCTCCCTGGTGCGCAGCGCCGTCGGGATCGACTTCAGCGAATACAAGTCGGCCACTTTCGAGCGGCGGCTCGCCCGCCGGATGGCGCTGCGCCGCATGGAGAACCTGCAGGACTACGTGAAGTTCCTCGAGCAGGCCCCCGACGAAGCTGTGGCCCTCTACGAGGACGTCCTCATTCACGTCACCTCTTTCTTCCGGGATCCGGAGGCCTTTGAGGCGCTGAAGAAACATGTCTTCCCGGTGCTCCTCAAGCACGCGCCAGAGGGAGCGCCCCTCCGGCTGTGGGCGGCGGGGTGCTCCACCGGGGAAGAGGTTTACTCGCTCGCCATCTCCCTCCTGGAGTTCCTGGGAGACGTGCGGCGCTCGGGTCCGATCCAGATCTTCGGCTCGGACATCAGCGCGCAGGCCATCGAGAAGGCCCGCGCCGGGCTCTACCCGGACAGCGCCTTGAAAGACGTGAGCCAAGAGCGGAAGACGCGCTTCTTCACGCAGGTCGAGGGCGGCTATCGAATCTCCAAGGCCGTGCGCGAGCTGTGCATCTTTGTCCGGCATGACCTGGCCCGCGACCCGCCCTTCTCCAAGCTGGATCTGGTGACCTGCCGCAACGTCCTCATCTACTTCACCCCCGAGCTCCAGAAGAGGGTGCTGGCCACCTTCCACTACTGCCTGAACGACCCAGGCTTCCTCCTGCTCGGGCGCACAGAGAGCATCTCGGGGTTCAGCCAGCTCTTCATCCCGGTGAACAAGGCCCAGAAGCTCCTCGCGCGATCGGCGGGTCCCAGCAAGCTCCGGTTCACACGAGGCTCCGTGTTTCAGCCCCCCGAGAAGCCGGTGAGCGGCCACGCCTCCATGGAGCACGCCGGCTCCCCTCCCGATGCGGCGAGGCGGATTGATCGCCTCCTCTTGAGCCGGTATGCGCCGCCCGGAGTCGTCGTCAACGACAAGCTGGAGATCGTCCAGTTTCGCGGGCACACCGGTCCCTACCTCGAGCCCGCGCCGGGAGAGCCCCAGTTCAACATCCTCAAGATGGCGCGTGAAGGACTGCTCTCCCCCCTGCGCGTGGCGCTCGCCCAGGCGCGGAAGAAGAGCGCCCCCACCCGGATGGAAGGGGTGCAGGTGGGCCAGAATGGCTCCACGCACCTGTGTGACATCGTCGTGGTCCCCGTCGCGGGGCTCCCCGAGGAGAAGGAGCGCCTCTATGTGGTGATGTTCGAAGAGGTGGCCCTGCCCGGGAAGCGGGGGAAAAAGCCCGTCCATCAGGAGACCGCCAGGCCGGCGAAGGGGAAGGAGGCCCACCGCGTCCCCGCGATGAAGCTCGAGCTGGCCGCCACGAAGGACTACCTCCAGTCCCTGCTCGAGGAGCATGGGCGCACCAACGACGCGCTCGCCTCCGCCAACGAGGAGCTCATCTCGAGCAATGAAGAGCTCCAGAGCCTCAACGAGGAACTCGAGACGGCAAAGGAGGAGCTCCAGTCCACCAACGAGGAGTTGACCACGGTCAACGACGAGCTCCACAGCCGCAACCAGGAGCTGAACCTGGCCAACAGCGATCTCGTCAACGTCCTCAACACCGTCGACATCCCGATCCTCATCCTGGATCTCGAGCAGCGGATCCGGCGCTTCACGCCGAAGGCGCGCAGTATCATGAACGTCCTGCCCTCCGACGTGGGACGGCCGCTCAAAGACATCACGCTGAACATCGACGTGCCGGACCTGGGCTCACAAGTCGTCGAGGTGATAGAGACGGCCACGGTGCGGGAGCGCGAGGTCCAGGACCGCGCCGGCCATTGGTACCGGATGCACCTGCGACCCTACAAGACGACCGAGAACCGGATCGACGGCGCCATCCTGTCGCTCGTCGACATCGACGCGCTCAAGAGCCAGGTCAGCCAGGTGGAGTGGGCGCGCGACTACGCCACAGGCATCGTGGAGGCCGTGCAGGTGCCGCTCATGGTCCTCGACGCGGACCTGCGTGTCCTCTCGGCGAACAAGGCCTTCTACCAGGCCTACAAGGCCTCGGCGGCCGAGACCGTGACGAGGAGCCTCTTCGAGCTGAGTGGGGGCGCCTGGGATGTGCCAGAGCTGCGGGCCTCGCTGGGGCAGATGCTCGCCAAGAACACGCTCCTGGAGGGCCTGGAGCTCGAGCACGTCTTCCCCCACGTGGGGAGGAGGAGGATGGCGCTCTCCGCGCGCTCCGTCCATTCACGCACCGGCATGCCCATGCTCCTGCTCGCCATCGAGGACATCACCGAGCGCAAGCAGCGGGAGCTCGAGCGCGCGGAGCTGCTCGCCCAGGCGCAGCAGGCGAAGGAGGAGGCCGAGCGGGCCAACCGCGCGAAGGACCAGTTCCTGGCCACCCTGTCCCACGAGCTGCGCACCCCGCTCTCCACCATGCTGATGCAGGCGCAGCTCTTGCGCCGCGGCGCGATGGACGACGCCAGGCTCAAGCGCGCGGGCGAGACGATCGAGCGGAGCACGAAGATGCAGGTGCAGCTCATTGATGATCTGCTCGACGTCTCGCGCATCGTCACCGGCAAGCTCCTGATGCAGCTCCAGCCGATCCACCTGCACACGGTGGTCCAGGCTGCGCTCGAGAGCGTGAGCGCGCAGGCCGACAAGAAGTCGATCACGTTCGAGGTCGCCCTGGATGAGTCGCTGGGGCTGATCTCAGGCGATCCGACGCGGCTGCAGCAGGTCGTGTGGAACCTGCTCACCAACGCCATCAAGTTCTCCCCCGCTGGCCAGCGGGTGACCGTGGTGCTCGAGCCCATGGACGGGCATGCCCGGCTCCGGGTGAGCGACAGAGGGGCCGGGATCGAGGCCGAGGCCCTACAGCGCGTCTTCGACCGGTTCATGCAGGAGGACAGCTCGAACACCCGGGTGTTCGGCGGGCTTGGCCTGGGGCTGGCGATCGTCCGCCACCTGGTGGAGCTCCACGGCGGGACCGTGCACGCGGAGAGTCCCGGCAAGGGCCAGGGAGCGACCTTCACGGTCATCCTGCCTCTCATGCCTGTCAGCAGGGAGCAGGCCGGCCCGGTGAGCCCTGCCGGTTCAGAGCACACTCAAGCCCACCCCCAGCCCCAGAGCGCTGGAGCCTCCTTGCAGCTCAGGGGCCTGCGGATCCTCGTGGTGGATGACGATCCCGAAACACGCGAGACCGCGACGGAGCTGCTGAGGCTGGCGGGCGCGGAGGTCCGGACGGCGGAGTCAGCGGAGACGGCGCTGGCGCTCTTCGAGGACTTCAGGCCGGGAGTCCTCCTGAGCGACATCGCGATGCCCGGACAGGACGGCAACACGCTCATCCGCAAAGTGAGGGCCCTCGGTCCCAAACGAGGGGGAGACATCCCGGCGATAGCCCTCACAGCGCTCGTCAGCGACGCAGACCGTCGAGCGGCGCTCGGCGCTGGATTCCAGCGGCACCTGGCCAAGCCCATCGACATCGATCGCCTCGTGGAGGCCGTGGCGGAGACCTGGACAGGTGCGGCTCCGTCCAAGGAAGGGGCCGCGAGCGCCCCCTTGAGCACAGTGGACAAGGGGCACCCGCGCTCTGGCCTGTAGCTCAGGCAGAGCGCTCCTTCAGTGGGTTACGGCCGGTAGCTTCTCTCCGCATGCGCCTCGAGCTCCGCCGGATCGAACCACACCGGCTTGAACTGGTGCTGCACGAAGAGCTGCGCCTGATCGGTATAATGTGGTGAATCCGGCCGCGTGCTGGCCGACCCGAACGGCTGGACCGATTCCGAGTGCACCCGGCCCGCTTTGTCCCACGTCATGAACAGGATGAAGCTGTCGCCGTGGCGGATCGCGAGGCGGCCGTCAGACGCCTCGTCGTAGCTGGTCGCGGCGCGGAGCGAATCCGGACCGCCATCCAAAGGCAAGTCGACCTTGCCCTGGCGCAGGCGGATCAGCTCGCCGAGCGGCACGTCGAGCTTGCCGAAATGCTTCCGCAGATAGCCCGCCGCCTCGGCCATCACCGCGCGCGGATCGGGCTGGGGTTTCCGCTCGTAATGGAAGCGATGGGGCGAGCGCAGGATCGAGAAAGCGAGCGAGTCCGCGGGCCCCTTGCCGTCCCAGTTCCAGTCCCACTGGGAGAGCAGCGCGCGCGCTTCCGCGATCCGCTCGTCGCCCTGAGGATCGACCGAGAGCAGCTCTTTGAACCACGCCTCCAGATAACCGCCCTTGGCGACGCCGGTATCGAATTTGATCCGCTTCAAGTCCTCCTCGGAGATCAATGGCACGGCGCTCATCAACTCCAGCGCGCGGTCACCACGGTTGGTGGTGTCCGTCTCGACGCCGAGCAAGGGCGGCTGAGGCGGGATTTCCGATCCCAGCCCCGCTGCCTGATACGGAGAGTTGTTGCCGTTGATCAGGATGCCCGAGGCCGGATTCACATTGCGCGGGACGCTGCTCCACGGAACGGTGCCCGGGGCATAAGCGCTCGAGGTGTCTCCCGGCAGCACCTTCGAATAGTCGAAGCCCGGCTTCCGGTTGGGGAAGCTGGCATTGTAGAAAAAGGCGATGTTTCCGGCGGCGTCGCCATAGAGAAAGTTGGTACCGGGAATGCCCTGCATCGCCAGCGCCGCCTGCCATTGGGTGAAATCGGGGGCTCGGTTGAGCCGGTAATACTCCTCGACCATCTTGAGCTGGTCGCCGCCGCCATAGCGGATTGCATAGCTGCCGCTCGTGTTGACGATCACCGGCCCCTGCACCGCGCGATAGACCGTCTTGGGCACCGGCAACACGACCGGTCCCCAGAGCTTGACCGGCAGCCAGACGCGCTGCTTCTCCAAAGGCCGCCACTGGCCGTCATAGCGATAACGGCCGCCATCGGTGACGAGCTGGTAAACGTCGATCAAGTCGGGGCGGTTGACGGTGTTGGTCCAGCCGAGCGTCTTGTTGTGCCCCAGCAGCGGGTAGGGCGCGCCGGGGAGGAGCGCGCCCGCGAAATCCCAGCCGGTCTGCGAATGGACGACGAGCTCGTACCACGCCGCGCCGCCGCGCCAGGGCTGGTGCGAATTGGAGACGAGGCGGGTGAAGCCGTCCGCCGAGCGCTGGGGCGCGACGACGAAGGCGTTGGAGCCGGCCTGGTCCGGTTCGGACCCCAGCGGCGTGACAGCAGGCGCTTCGGGCAGCGAGCCGGCGCGTTCGATGGGCAGCGGCTTGTCGCCGGCGAGCGAACCGAGCACGCCCTCCAGCCCGAAGAAGAAGGGCGAGCGGACGACGAAACCGGTCGCGACATCCTCGCCATTGACCGGGAACAGCCTGGACAGCCGCACTTCGCCCGGATGCGTCTCGGCATAGCGATTGAGGCCCGAAGCGTAGCCATCGAGCAACGCGCGAACGTCGGCGGGCTGCTGCAGGTAATCGCGCGTGACCGTGGCGCGGGCGCCAAGAAGGTGGACGACGAAATCGGTCTTGGCTCCGTCCGGACCCTTGAGCGCGCCGAGCCGGCCGCGGGTCATCGCCAGCACTTCCTGCAGCGTCGAGAAATCATCCTCGGCATGGGCATACCCAATGCCATAGGCAACGTCGGGATCGGTCTTGCCGAAGATGTGCGGCACGCCGAAAGTGTCGCGGGTGATCGTCACGTCGTAGGAGCGCGCGGGCGGCGGGGCGGCGCGGGCGGCGAGCAACGGCTCCCAGGTGGCGAGCCCGAGCGCGGCAGCCACGAGCAGCATGCCCAGCCCGATCAGGACTCTCCGAACGATCCGCATTCCCGCCTCTCTCCAGCAGCCGCTGGAAATCGCGGCCTTCTCGAGGGGCTTAGCACGCTCCGGCCGCGTCACCGGACGGTAGACAGGTGTCACTGCGATCACCACAGGCACTCACCCGTGCGGAGGTCGCCCTGCTCCCCCCGCGGGTCCTCAGGTGCTGCTCGGGCGGGAAGGGGGCGGAGGTCGTTCGGGCATCTGGGCTCGGCGTTGTCCTTGACGCGCTTGGGGTGGAGCAAGTCCCTCAGAGTGCCGCCCCAGGCGAACGGCGGAGCCAACTCCGAGGCCTTCAGCGGCCACTTCACCCATTGTCCGGGTGGAGTTTGCTGGCCGGGCGAGCGCCGTGGTAGTGCCTGTGACAGTCCAAAGCGGTGCGTTCCGAGGAGGGACAAGTGGACTCGCCCGGTTTAGTCGTCAAGGTTCCCGCCGCATCTCCTGGCGTGTGGCTCATGGCGGCACGCCCGAAGACGCTGATCTCGGGCACCGTCCCCTTCCTCGTAGCGACGGCGCTGGCGCATCGGCACGGGGTAAGCAACCTCCTGCCCGCGGTGCTCACCTTCGTCTGCGCGATGCTCATCCAGGTGGGCATCAACCTGGCCAATGACTACTACGACTTCGTGAGGGGCGCGGACACGGCCGAGCGCCTGGGGCCTCCGCGGGTGACGGCGAACGGGCTCATCTCCCCGGGCCAGGTGCGGGCCGGAGCGTGGGGGTGCTTTGGGTTGGCCTTGGCTTTGAGCGGCGGGCTGTCGGTGTGGGGCGGTTGGACGGTGGTGGCGCTCGCCGCGGTGTCCGTGCTGATCGGCTTCGCGTACACCGGAGGTCCCTTTCCGCTCGGCTATCACGGGCTGGGAGACGTGTTCGTCTTCCTCCTCTTCGGCTTCACCTGGGTCGCCTGGGGCTATTACGGCCAGACCGGCATGCTCGAGGAGACCGTGTGGTGGGCCGCCATCCCCGTGGGAGCCAGCGCCACGGCGCTGCTGGTGGTCAACAACCTGCGGGATATCGGCACGGATGAGAAGGCGGGGAAGCGGACGCTGGCGGTCCGCTTCGGGGCTCGGATGGCGAGGGCCCAGTACACCGCCTTGGTGGCGCTCACGCTCGTGTCCCCGGTGGTGATGTGGGTGCTGGGCCTGGCGGGTCCTTGGGTCCTCCTGGCGCTGCTCAGCCTGCCGGTGGCCTTTCGCCCGCTGCGGTTGATGCTCACCCGCTCCGGCGCTGAGCTCAACGCCGCCTTGGGCGCCACCGCCCGGTTTCAGCTCGTCTTCGGAGTCCTCTTCTCGCTGGGGTTGGTGGTTGGCTCATAAGCCCGCGTTGCTCAGGACCTTCCTTCATACCCACCCTGACGTCTGGGACCAGGTCTTCCAGCTGGATCCGCGGCGTGCGGGCTTCGTCGCGCGGCTGCTGGCGTCCACGGGGCCCACGCTGCTCGACGTGGGATGCGCCACTGGGGTGCTGTGTGGCGAGCTGGCGGCGCGTGGCTTCCAGTCCACGGGGGTGGATCTCACCCCGGCCTTCATCCAGGCCGCACGGCGGAAGTATTCCCAGGTTCCCTTCCACGTGGGGGACATGCGCCGGCTGCGGCTGCGCGCGTCGTTTCACGTGCTGACGTGCCTGGGCACCACTTTCCTCTACAACGTCCGCAACGAGGACCTCACCGCCACCCTGGCGAGCTTCCACCGTGCCCTCCGCCCGGGAGGGGTGCTCCTCATCGACGTCGTCAACGCGATGGCCTTCATCCAGGCGCGTCCCTTCCGGAGCACCTCCGAGCACCGGTTCCTCCTGGGCAACGTCCAGGCCACGGCGACCCTGGAGCACACCGTCCTCGAGGAGACGCAGTGCTTCACGGAGCAGGTGACCTGGCGGGTGGAGGGGCGCCGCCCCCGGAGAGATCCCCGCTCCACCTTCCGGATGCTCTTTCCGCAAGAGGCGAGGCACTTCCTCGAGGGCGCAGGCTTCCAGGATGTGAAGATCCTCGGGGACTTCCGGCTCAGTGCGCGACGGTTGGAGGGGCCTCGCATGCTGCTCCTGGCCCGGAAGGGTGTTACGCAGCGCACGCGAGAGTGATAGTTGCTGCCCCCGCGACGGTCGTCTCTGGTACTTCCGTCCTTCGCCCCCTCAATAGGAGCAAGTGGATATGGCAAACACCAAGGTCTTCTTCGACATCTCGATTGGTTCTGAGCCTGCGGGCCGCATCGTCATTGAACTCTTCTCGGACGATGTTCCCAAGACGGCCGAGAACTTCCGCGCCCTGTGCACCGGCGAGAAGGGCATCGGCGAGCTGGGCAAGCCGCTGCACTACAAGGGCTCGGCCTTCCACCGCGTCATCCCGAACTTCATGTGCCAGGGCGGCGACTTCACCGCCGGCAATGGCACGGGCGGCGAGTCCATCTACGGCGAGAAGTTCGCGGACGAGAACTTCAAGCACAAGCACACCGCCCCGGGCTTCCTGTCCATGGCCAACGCGGGCCGCAACACCAACGGCTCGCAGTTCTTCCTCACCACCGTCGCGACGCCCTGGCTCGACGGCAAGCACGTCGTGTTCGGCAAGGTCGTCGAGGGCATGGACGTGGTGAAGAAGATCGAGGGTGTGGGCTCTCCGTCGGGCAGGACGTCGCAGCAGGTCAAGATCGAGGACAGCGGCCAGCTCTGAGACGGTCCAGCGCTGTCTGGACTTGCAGCAAAGAAAAGGGGCGCCCTCCTCGAGCTGAGAGGAGAGCGCCCCGACTCGCTCCCGAGGGAGCGCGGTGACTACTTGGTCTCGGCCGCGGTCTTCGGAGCGTCGGCCTTCTTGCCGTCCTTCTCGGCCTTGGCGGCCTCGGGCTTCGCCTCGCCCTTGGAGTCGGTCTTGGCCTCAGCCGCCGGAGCCGGCTTGGTCTCGGTCTTGGCGGGCTCGCTCGCGAAGGCGGTGGTGGCAACGAGGGCGATGGCGGCGATGAGCGTCTTCATGGTGGGTGTCTCCAGGTTGGGGGCTTCGGTTCGGCACGCCATGCGCCGAATCCATTGACAGACAAAGCAGCATCCGTGCCGCAGGGAAGTTCGCGAATTCAGGGCCTGTGGGTTCCCCGGCTGGGGAAATTCTCCTCAAAAGGAGGCCCGGGCTTGGTGAAACGCTCCCCACAGAGGCTTTATCTGACTTGAGGCGACACTCACGCTCAGGTGTGGGATTTGCCCACGTAGGGCGAGGCGCTCTCTGCGCTCCTCGCCCGGTGCCGTGAGCCTCAGCGGCGCTCGACGCCTGCTCGAACGTCTCGGGGTTGGCTCAGGTGATGAGGGGGAGGGATAGACCAGACCCCGCTGGACCCATGGCCAGAGCGCATGGCTGAGCGCGTTGCCTTGGCGGTTGGACAGAGACTTCGCGGACTGATTCTCTCGTGCCAGGGAAGACGGCAGACTCATGGAGGCCTCTCTTGATGGGCAAAAAGGGCCTGTCTGTCATTGAAAAAGCCCCCCTGAAGCCTTCTGTCAAGTAGTCAACAGACTGTCACGGCGTGGCAGCCCCAACCCGGCCAAGTGTGGCCTGCAAAAGTTCAATCCTTCTGTCCATGGCAAGCGAGATCACCCAGCAGTTCAACCCAATGGCACCCGAGCAGCTCGAGGACCCGTATCCGCTCTACGCGAGGATGCGGCGCGAGCTGCCGGTCTTTCACAGCTCCATGTTCGACCTGTGGGTGGTCAGCCGGTACTCGGACATCGCGGAGGTCGAAAAGGATCCCTCGCGCTTCTCGTCAGCTGGCGCGCTCGATGCCCGGAGCGAGCCACACCCCGAGGTTCTTCGGGTCCTCCAGCAGGGGTACGCCAAGTTCGTCTCGCTGGTTCAGAGTGACCCTCCGGACCACACCCGGACGCGAGCGGTGTTCGGCAAGGCCTTGAGCGCCCACCGCATCGCTGCGATGGAGCCCGAGATCCGCGCGACGGCGGACGCGCTCATCGACGGCTTCATCCAGGAGGGGAGGGCGGATCTGATCCAGCAGTTCGCCTATGCCCTGCCTGGCTATCTCATCTGTGATCTGCTGGGCGTGCCGCGCTCCGACATGGAGCAGCTCAAGCGCTGGTCGGATGAGAAGACCTTGCTGATGTCGGCCACGGCTCCCCTGGAGCAACAGGTGCAGGCCGCGCACGGCTTCATCGCGATGCAGCGCTACTTCATCGAGAAGCTCGAGGAGCGCAGCAAGAGCCCTCGCGAGGATCTGCTCACGCTCCTGGTGCCTCAGTCGATGGGCGGTTCCGCGCCGCTGAGCCACCAGGAGGCGGTCTGCAACGCCATGGACCTGATGGCCGCGGGCCACGAGACCACGACGGGCCTCATCGGCAACGGCATGGGGTTGCTGTTTCGGCACCCCGAGCAGTTCCAGGCGCTGCGGGTCGCTCCGGAGCTGCTGCCCAACGCCATTGAGGAGATGCTGCGCATGGAGGCGCCCATCGTGGGCTTCTTCCGGACGGTGACCACGGACACGCAGCTAGGAGGAGTCTCGATCCCGAAGGGCGCTCGGCTGTTCATCCTCTACGCGTCTGGGAATCGGGATGAGACCCAGTTCTCCGAGCCGGAGCGCTTCGACATCCACCGCGCCGATGCCAAGAAGCACCTGGCCTTCGGCAAGGGCATTCACTTCTGTGTCGGAGCCCCGCTGGCGAAGCTGGAGGGGCGGATCGCCTTCGAGCACTTGCTCCGGCGGCTGCCGAATCTCCGGCTGCACACGGATGAGGCCATCGTTCGCCGGCCGTACTTCATGCTGCGAGGATTCGAGCACCTGCCCATCACCTGGGATCTCTCCGCAGAGGGCTGATTCTCATCGGGGCAGATGGACCCGGTGCTCCAGGGGGGAGGAGCCGCGTCCACCACCGCCGCGAAGTCCATCCTGACGCGGTTGAGCCATGAAAGCGCTTGCGGCTAAAAGCACTTCCCTGAAAAAAGACGCAAAGCGTCATCATGACGCACTGCTGCAATCGCAGTGTTTTGTGCGACTGAAACAGCATTTTATGGCAGCGCTTTCAAAAAGTCCTTTACTCCCAGGATAAACTTCTTTTACATGTGTCTCCGGAAGTATCGGGTAAACCCCGTTCAGGGGTTGCTGTGTCTTGACGCAGTGCGAAACAAAGACACGCCACGGTGCTCCAGGAGACAATGAAATGCTCAAGAAGTTGGCATCCATGGTGTCAGCAGTAGCCACCGCGGGCCTCTGCGCGGTGATTCCGGGGGTCGCTAACGCGGTACCGGTCTCCCAGGCGAACACCACGATCTTCGGGCCCAATGTCTACGTGTTCGACACGAGCATGCCGGCTGCGGACGTCCAGGGCGTGGCCCGCAATATCTTCACGAGCATGGAGGCCGCCGAGTTCAGCAGCAACCGGTACGCGCTGCTCTTCAAGCCGGGCACGTACCCCATCGACTTCAACGTGGGCTTCTACACCCACGTGGCGGGCCTGGGGCAGAGCCCGGATGACGTGAACATCACCGGGGGCGTGACCGTTCCGGCCAACTGGATGGCCAACGCCAACGCGACGTGCAACTTCTGGCGCGCCTTCGAGAACTTCGCCATCACCCCGTCGAGCGGCACCACGCAGATTGCCGTCTCCCAGGCGGCCCCCCTGCGCCGCATGCACATCAAGGGCGGGCTGTGGCTGTTCCAGGTGGACTACAGCACCGGGGCCGGCGGCTGGGCCAGCGGCGGCTTCCTCGCGGACTCCGTGGTGGATGGCCAGGTGCTCCCCGGCTCGCAGCAGCAGTGGCTGTCGCGCAACAGCAAGTGGGGGAGCTGGGCCAACGCGGTGTGGAACATGGTCTTCGTGGGCTCCGTCAACGCGCCCGCGGACAGCTTCCCGGAGCCGCCCTACACGGTCATTCCCCAGACGCCGGTCATCCGGGAGAAGCCCTACCTCTACGTCACCAGCGCCGGTCAGTACGCCGTCTTCGTCCCGAGCCTGCAGACGAACACCCAGGGCCCGTCCTGGGGGGCCTCGCCCACGCCGGGCACGTCGGTTTCGATCGATCAGTTCTACATCGCGCAGCCGTCCACCGCGAGCGCCGCCAGCCTCAACGCCGCGCTGAGCGCCGGCAAGCACCTGCTGTTCACCCCTGGCATCTACCAGCTCAATGACACGCTGCGCGTCAACAACCCCAACACCATCATCCTCGGGCTCGGCCTTCCCTCCCTGATTCCCACCAGCGGCCAGCCGGCCATCTCGGTGGCGGACGTGGATGGCGTGAAGATCGGCGGCATGATCATCGAGGCCGGATCGATCAACTCTGCCTCCCTGCTGCAGGTGGGGCCCGCGGGCAGCTCGGCCAGCCACGCGTCCAACCCCACCTTCATCTATGACATCACGATCCGCACCGGTGGCCCGGTCGCGGGCAAGAACGACGTGGGCATCACGATCAACAGCCACAACGTTGTCGGCGACCAGCTCTGGCTGTGGCGCGCCGACCATGGCTCGGGCGCGGCCTGGAACAGCAACCCCACGAAGAGCGGCATTGTCGTCAACGGCAACAACGTCACCATCTACGGCCTGTTCAACGAGCACCACGAGCAGTACCAGACGGTGTGGAACGGCAACGGCGGCCGCGTCTACTTCTACCAGTCCGAGATTCCCTACGACGTCCCGAACCAGGGCTCGTGGATGAATGGGACGGTGAACGGGTACGCCTCGTACAAGGTCGCCAACTCCGTCACCACCCACGAGGCGTGGGGCGTGGGTGTGTACTCCTACTTCCGCGACGCGGCCGTGAAGCTGGAGAACGCGATCGAGGTGCCCAACTACCCGGGCATCAAGATGCACCACCTGACGACCATCTGGCTGAACGGCCAGGCTGGCAGTGAGATCACCCACATCATCAACGGGCTCGGCACCCGCGTGTACGCGGGCTCGCCCACCACGGCTCAGCGGCAGACCTGGACCGATTTCGTGGGCAGCGGGACGAATCCTCCGGCGGACACCCAGGCGCCGACGACTCCGGGCAGCCTGACGGCCACGGCGGTGTCCAGCAGCCAGATCAACCTGAGCTGGAGCGCCTCCTCGGACAACGTGGGCGTGACGGGCTATGACATCTACCGGGGTGGCTCGCTGATTGGCACCTCGGGGACGAATTCGTTCAGCAACACGGGGCTGACGGCCTCCACGACCTACAGCTACACGGTCCGGGCGCGCGATGCGGCCGGCAACGTCTCTGCGGCCAGCAACACCGCCAGCGCTACCACGCAGGCCGCGGCTGGCGACACCCAGGCCCCGAGCACTCCGGGCAACCTGACGGCCACGGCGGTCTCCAGCAGCCAGATCAACCTGAGCTGGAGCGCCTCCACCGACAACGTGGGCGTGACGGGCTACATCATCTACCGGGGCGGCACGCAGGTCGGCACCTCGACGACGACTTCGTTCAGCAACACGGGGCTGACGGCTTCCACGGCCTACAGCTACACGGTCAAGGCGCGCGACGCGGCCGGGAACCTCTCGGCGGCCAGCAACACCGCCAGCGCCACCACGCAGGCCTCCGGCGGCAGCGGCGGCACGGGCGCCGAGTGGACTTATGGCACGAGCAGCGCCAGCTCCACCCAGGCGCTCCTCTGGTTCGCGCCCACTGGCTTCACGGCCCAATACGTCATCGTGCACTACAGCACGCCGACGCTCGGTCAGCAGAACATCCAGATGACCTACAACAGCACCGCGGGCCGCTGGGAGTACACGGCGAGCGGCGTGAACTCGGGGAACGTGCTCACGTACTCGTTCACCTACAACAAGGCCGGCGCGCAGTACGACACGCCGAACTACACCTGGACCAAGCCTTGATCTCCTGAAGAGGTCTGGGCACTGGCGGCCCACTTCCCCGCGCGGCGTCGCGGTGGAGGTGGGCCGCTTCGTTTTTTGCGTTATCCTGAATGACGACCGTCATCCACATCAGGTGGGGACGTGGAGCCTCCCCCATGGGCCATTCCAAGGCAGAGAAGGACGAGACCCATGAGCGCATCGTGCGGGTGGCTGCCGCGCGGTTTCGGGAAGAGGGCGTCGATGGCCTCGGTGTGTCCGACCTGATGAAGGAAGCCGGGCTGACCCACGGCGGCTTCTACCGGCACTTCGATTCGCGCGAGGAACTGGTGGCTGAGGCCATCGAGCGTGCGCTGCAAGATGGGGGACGGGCCGTCACTGCGGTGGAGAACCTCAAGCACTCCGCCCTGGCCGCGCTGGTGGACGGCTACCTCAGCGAGGCGCACCGCGATGGGCTGGCGACGAGCTGTGCTGTCACGACGTTGGCGGGCGACGTGGCCCGCAGCAACGAGCGGGCACGCTCCGCCTATACGCGGCAGGTCAGCACGTACCTGGAGCTGCTCACCAAGCTGATCGCGAGCGACACACAACGGGCCAGGAGGACGAAGGCGATCGCCGCGTTGTCCACGCTGGTCGGTGCCGTCTCACTGGCCCGTGCGGTGAACGACGAGAAGCTCTCTCGGGAGATCCTCAGGTCCGCTGCCGACGAGCTGAAGGCCCACCTGGGCTGAGCGCGGTGGGTGGTGCTTCTGCTTACTGCGCGCCTCGCGCCTTGGCCGCCAGCGCGGCGAACTCTTCGCGTCCGTAGGCTGTACCCGCGATGCCCCAGCCCCCTTCCGCGGCTTCGGTGAGCAGCACCCAGGTGCGGCCAGCCTGAGCCGGGTCACCGGAGATCTTCGCGACGATCTCCGTCACCTCTTTGACGAGCTGCTTCTGGCCTTGGCGGGTCAACGCCGCCGGCGGGGTGATGACCTGGACACGCACGGTGCGAGCGGCGGCGGTGGCAGCCGTCTGAACCGTGGGGGGCGCCATCCGGTGGAGGTACACCGCCGTATTGTTCAGATGGAAGGGCCCCGGGGTGGCGACTCCCTCGGCGCGAAGAATCGCGAAGGTGAGCTCCTCGCCAAGCTGGCGCTCAGTGCCTGCCGGGAAAAGGTCTGCTGCTGCGTAGACGTCAATCATGGGCATGGGGGCCTCCGGACTGGAAACGACGGTGGGGGACGGCTGGCTCAAGTGGATGATGGTCATCATCCTGGCGAGTGAAGATGACGAACATCATCCTGCCTGTCAAGCGAGGGTGCGAGGCGCCGTGTCGTGAGGACTCTCCAAGTGCACGAGCCCCGGAAGTGCCATGGGAGACGGCACTTCCGGGGCTCGTGGACAGCTCTGCGGCTTACTTGAGCACTGAGCGCGCTGCCACTCGCCGCAGGCGCGTGACGCTGGCTACCAGGGGCAGTCGACGACCTCGACGGTGCGCTGCACGGGCGTGGTGCTGTTGCCGCCCGTGTCGGTCAGCGTGTACGTCACCGTATAGGTGCCCTCCGCCCAGCCATTCACCTCGCCCGTGTGCCACACCTGGGCCGTGAGGTTGCCGTAGCACGTGTCCGTGGCCGTCACGCCCGGATCCACCCACTGGCTGCCGCACATGTGCGTGGAGTGGGCCGGCCCCTTGAGGGTCAGCACCGGGGGCGTCCGATCCACCACATTCACCGTCCGCGAGGCATTCGCGGAGCCCGTGGCGTCCCAGGCCGCGTAGCCGACGCTGTAGCTGCCCACCGCGCCCGAGTTCGGCCCCGGTCCCGAGGAGTCCGCGCCCGAGTTGTACGCCGTCACCGGCAGCGCGTCGCCACAGCCATTGAAGGCGTGGGCGCCCGCGTCCACGTACGCCGCCGAGCCGCACTCCAGGGTCATCGTCGCGTCACCATTGAGGACGATGGAGGGCTGACCCGTGGTGCAGTCGCTGGCCACCACATCCGAGACGCGGCGGAACTTGATGCGCTCGTAGCCCACCGCCGGCTCGTACTGCTTGTAAGCCACCAGCTTCTGGTCCGCTCCCAGGGAGGCGGACGCGGGCCGCTCCGCGCCTGTGGAGGTACGAAGGTCCGACAGCGTGTTCTCCGCGCCGGACGCCACCACCCCGTCAGCCGTGACCCGGGTGCTGATCAGCTGGCGCGCTCCATCGCGCGTCGCCTCGTAGGTGACGTGGAAGTTCTGAGCGTCCGCGCTCACGGTGGCCGCTGAAATGGCCCCCGTGCCTACGGTGAAGCTCGTGTCGCTGAACGGCTGTCCCTGTACCTGCGACAGCCTCACCCGCCGGGCCTTCACGACGCCCCCCGCCTCGTTCCAGACCACCAGGAAGGTGCTCCCGTTGTAGGCAATCGCCGGGTTGCTGCCGCCCGAGTCGGCCACCGTGAAGAACAAGATCGCCTGGTGCGAGGTTCCCGTGAGCCAGCCGACGCGGATCCGGCCCTGCGGAGTCTCGCTCCAGACGGCCAGGGAGTTGCCCGAGGGCCCCGAGGCCAGCTGGGAATTGAAGGCATTCGGAGCCACGGCAAAGCTCGAGGTGGTGGTGATGACCTGTCCCGAGGGCTGCACATAGGCCCCGTAGAGCGACCAGCCCGAAACCATCGTCTCCCAGAGGACCAGGAAGTAGCTCCCAGTGAAGGTCACCGTCGGGTTTTGGGTGATCCCGGAGTTGGAGATGAAGCTGATCTGGATGGGGCCACTGTCGAGCACCGCTCCATCCGAGGCCCTCACTCGCTTGCCGAAGATGTCCTCGCGGTAGCTGTAGTTGCTGGGACGGTACTTGCCGTAGACCACCAGGAAGTTCGTTCCATCGAAAGCGGCGGTGGGCTTTGCCACGCTCTCGTACTGCGTCTGCGTGTCGATGACGAGCGGCGAGGCATCCAGCACGGCTCCGTCGGAAGCGCGCACGCGCGCCGCCAGGATCATCGCGGTGTCGGCGATGAACTCCTTCCACACCACGAGGTAGAGGCCGTTGCCCGCCGTGACGGAGGGCGTCACCTGGGACTTCGAGACATAGGAGTGGAAGATCGGAACACCGGCCTCGGAAGAAGGGGTGAACGCGCTGGGCGCTACTCCGTCTTTGCCCGAGGTCCATGTCCTCGCCATCACGTCTTCGACATCCCCTGGCAAGGGGCCGGACTCGGCGGGGGCCGTGGAGCCACACGCCGAGAGCACGCTGAGGAGGGTACAGAGCGATAGCATCAACGACAGCCGGGAGCTGTTCACTAAAGGAGTCATGGTCATCATCGCTGTCTTGGGGGCTCTCTCGCCCGACGCGAGAGAGGGGCAGGGCACTGCCCGCGCGAAGGATGACTCAGTTCTTTCCGAGGATCATCGAGTTCCCGGAATGAAGCGCTCTCTGTTATCGCTTTCATTTCCGCACAGGGAATGGCGCCGTCTCACCCTGTAAGGGAATGCTGCCCAGCATGAGGTGGGCGTCAGTGGACGCTGAGGCTCGCGGGTACGGTGACCTGGGTGCCAGCGTCGGGCTTTTGTTTCTGCTCGGCCTCGGGGATGGGCCGCAGCGGCGTGTCGAGCCCCATGGCCTTGCGCCGCTCCAGATCCTTCTCCTTGGCCGCCGCGAGCGCCCGGGCGTTGTTCTCCGCCATCCTCGCGGGATCTGGCCCGGCGATCAGGAAGCCCACGGGCGCGCTCAGGAACAGGATGATGACCATCGCCAGCCAGGCGAAGTCCCGCAGCCGGAACTGGGCCACGCGCTCCTTCGCCACCGAGTGCTGAACGATCAGGTGGAGCTGGCCCTCGGTGAGGCGCAGCGTGGTGCCCTCGGGAAGCTCCACGGTGGCACGGCCCTCGTGCTGCTCGAGCTGGGAGATGGGGACTTCGTGGAACGCGTCGCCCTTCGTGCTGCGCTCCAGCTTCGCGCTGGGGGGCACGAAGATGCGGTAGCCGCGCTCGGTGCGCTCGGCCAGGAGGAAGGGCTCCTCGGGCAGGGTGAAGCCATAGAGCGGCAGCGGGGCCTTCTCGTCGGGCGCGGCGAGGACCCGGGGCTTCTCGGGGCCGAAACTCCAGGCCTCCGCCAGGGAGGTTCCCCAGTACAGCTCGCAAAAGAGGCCGACGTTGACTTGGCGATTCATGGACCGTCCGAGAATAGAGCCTTCACCCTGCGTCAGCAGCAGCGCCTGCGTCTCGCGGAGCACTTCCCGCATCCAGGACGCTCCCTGGTCCGGCCAGTGCCCCGGCATCCGAGGGTCCCCCTGCTGCCGGAGGGACTCCCGCGTCCGGAGGGACTCCCGCGTCTGGAGGAACTCCCGCATCCCTAGGAGGAACTCCTCCATCCGAGGCGGGCCCCGGACTCGGCGCTCCCCGGACCTCCGGGGAGGGACGCCCTGCGTCCGACACCATCCCGGGGGAAGAGGTTCCCGCGTCCGAGGAAGGCACCCCGGCATCGAGGACCAGCGTCTGACTGGTGGTATCCCCAGCAGCCGGGGGAGCAGGCGAAGGCGGCGCGCCGGACGGAGGAGGGGCAGAGCCCGAGGGAAGGAACCGCCGTACCTCCTCGACGGCCACGAACACGATGGCCGCGGCCAGCACCAGGAAGCCCAGTGCGGTCGCCAGGGTCTCCACCTTGGGGGACATGGGCCGCCTGCGGGCCAGCTCGATGACGAGGAACAGCAGCCGCCCGCCATCCAGCCCGGGCACGGGGACGAGGTGCAGGAGCGACAGTGCCACCGAGAGAGCCACCAGCACCCGCAAGAAGGAGTCCCATCCACTGGAGGCGGCGCCCGAGGACTGCCGCACCAAGGCCACGGAGCTGGGCGGCTCCGCCGTGGGAGCCCGTCCGGCCACCACGCTCCAGACGAGCGAGAGCGCTTCGGCGGCCACGCGCTGGCTGTGCAAGAGCGACTGGGTCAGGGCCTCGCCCGGCGGGTGCTCCTTATAGACGTACTGCTGGCTCACGCCGATGCGGCCCACCCCGCGCTCATCCGGGCGGGGGCGCACCTGCACGACGCGCGAGTCCTCATGGCGCACGATGACGAGCGTCCGCTCCTGGCCGGGGCTCTTGCCGATGATCTCGACGAAGTCCGACCAGCTCTTCACCGGCTGGCCATCCACGCTGAGGATGCGATCGCCCGGGAGCATCTGCGCTCGGGCCGCCTCCGAGCCCGGCGTCACGGTGCCCACCGTGAGAGGAACCACCACGTGGGTGCCTGAGGTGTACAGCGTGAAGAGGACGCCCAGGGCGAACAGGTAGTTGGCCAGCGAGCCCGCGAGCGTGATGACCACGCGCTTCCAGGCCCGCTGTGCCGAGTAGCTCCGAGGATCCGTGGGATCCAGCCCCGCCACGTGGGGGTTCATCCCGTGGAGGTGGGCCGACGCGCCAATGGGGATGGCGGCGATGACGAACTCGGTGCCGAACAGCCGGAAGGACAGCAGGGGCGGCCCAAAGCCCAGCGAGAACCGGGGCACGCTCACGCCGAGCAGCCGCGCGGCCACGAGGTGTCCCAGCTCGTGCACGGCCAGCAGCAGGCCGAGGGCGAGGAGGGCCAGGAGGGCGTACATCCGGGCGGCGCTTCAGATCTTCCGGCGCTGGCCGGTCCGCTTGTAGGCCAGGTAGTCGGAGAGGATGGTGCCGTGATCGAAGCAGAGATCCGGCGGGAGGGCGTTCAAGGGGAACGTGCGGGCCTCGGCGGCGTCATCGGAGCCCTGGGGCTCTCCCTGGGCGCGGCCAATGTAGACGGTGGAGACGGTGTGCTTGCGCGGGTCGCGCTTCGGGTCCGAGTAGGTGAAGAACTGCTCCACGAGCTCCACGGTGAGGCCGGTCTCCTCGCGGGCCTCGCGCACGGCGGCGGCGTGGAGGGGCTCTCCCTCGTCCACGAAGCCACCGGGCAGGGCCCAGCCGAGGGGTGGGTTCTTGCGGCGGATGAGGACGATTCGCTCACCGGACAGCTCGATGATGCAGTCCACGGTGGGTGTGGGGTTCTTGAACTGTTTCTCGGCCATGGGCCGGACACTCTACCCCGGGGCGCGGGATGAGACTGCATGGATGCGCGGGGTTGGTTATGGTGGGCGCGTGTCCACCCGCCGCCTTCTCCTGCCTGTCCTGCTGCTGACCGTGGGCTTTAGCCTCGGCTGCAACTCCTTCGTCCAGAACCCGGGGCACTACGATCTCGACTACACCGAGATCTTCCTCGACGACTGCGGCCTGCTGCCCCCCAAAGATCCTCCGTCGTTGTGGGATGGCTCGTTGCTCATTACTGGACAGGTGGTGCGCATGGACTTCGAGCTGCTGGAGATGCAGCTGGTGGGGCGCTTCCTGGCGTCGGGGGAGAAGTTCGCGGTGGATGGCAGCGTGGCCAACGCGGAGGTCCCCATCAACGGGCAGACGTGTCTGCTGGACCAGGTGAGCGTGCACCTGGAGGGAGACACGGTCTGCGCCACCCAGTTTCGCGGTGTGCTGCGGGTGCGCTACGAGGCCCGGCGCCCGGACAGCTGTGTCTGCGAGGTCCGGGCGCGCTTCAATGCCGTACAGGACGGCCTGCGGTGTGAATAGTGGCCTTGAGCCCAGGCTGCACCCGACCTAGACAGTCCGTAACATCTTGCTGTTGTCCTGCTTGGAGGGGAGCCCATGGCTGAGTCGCAGCGTCCGTCGCAAGAGATCCAGTCCGTCCTGTCGGAGAACCGTGTCTTCCCGCCACCTCCAGAGTTCTCGAAGCGGGCGCACATCAAGAGCATGGAGGACTACCGCCGGCTCTGGGACGAGGCGGCGAAGGATCCGGAAGCCTACTGGGGTGCCCGGGCGCGAGAGGAGCTCTACTGGAAGGAGCCCTTCCAGACGGTGCTGGACTGGAAGGCGCCGAACGCGCGCTGGTTCGTCGAGGGCCGGACGAACCTGGCTTACAACTGTCTGGATCGGCACCTGCCGAAGCTGAAGGACAAGCCAGCGATTCTCTTCGAGGGCGAGCCGGGGGATCGGCGGACGGTCACCTACGGCGAGCTGTCGGCGATGGTGAACCGGCTGGCGAACGGGCTGAAGTCGCTGGGGGTCCGCAAGGGGGACCGGGTGGGGATCTACCTGCCCATGGTGCCCGAGGCGGCGGTGGCGATGCTGGCGTGCGCGCGGATTGGCGCGGTGCACTCGGTGGTGTTCGGTGGCTTCTCCGCGGAGGCGCTGCAGGAGCGCATGAACGACGCGGGGGCGAAGGTGCTCCTCACGGCGGACGGCGGTTGGCGCAAGGGCGCGGTGGTGCCGCTGAAGAAGAACGTGGACGCGGCGCTGCCGAACATGAAGACGGTGGAGAAGGTGGTGGTGCTGAAGCGGGCGGGGGATGCGGGGACGCCGGGGCCCAAGGATGTGAGCTGGGAGGAGTTGGTCCGCGGGCAGAGCGACACGTGTGAGCCGGAGTGGGTGGAGGCGGAGCATCCGCTGTTCATCCTCTACACGTCGGGCTCGACGGGGAAGCCGAAGGGGGTGCTGCACACCACGGCGGGCTACGCGGTGAGCATCTCGCTGACGACGCGGTGGGTGTTCGACCTGCGAGAGGACGACATCTACTGGTGCACGGCGGACGTGGGCTGGGTGACGGGGCACAGCTACGTGGTGTACGGGCCGCTGATGAACGGGGTGACGACGGTCATCTACGAGGGCGCGCCCACGCAGCCAGGGCCGGATCGGTTCTGGGAGATCATCGCGCGGTACAAGGCGACGATCCTCTACACGGCGCCCACGGCGATCCGCGCGTTCATGCGGCTGGGGGAGGAGTACCCGCGCAAGCACGACATGAGCTCGCTGCGGCTGCTGGGCTCGGTGGGTGAGCCGATCAACCCCGAAGCGTGGATCTGGTATCGGGACGTGATTGGTGGCGGGCGGTGCCCGGTGGTGGACACGTGGTGGCAGACGGAGACAGGCGGGATCATGATCTCGCCGCTGCCAGGAGCGACGCCGACGAAGCCGGGCTCGGCGACGCTCCCATTGCCGGGCATCCACGCGGAGATCCTGGATCGGCAGGGCAATCCGGTGCCGAAGGGGCAGGGTGGCCTGCTGTTCGTGACGAAGCCGTGGCCGTCGATGTTGCGCACGGTGTACGGAGATCCGGAGCGGTACGTGAAGACGTACTTCAGCGAGCTGCCGGGCAAGTACTTCACGGGCGACGGGGCGCGGACAGATCAGGACGGATACTTCTGGCTGATGGGGCGCGTGGATGACGTGGTGAACGTGGCGGGGCACCGCCTGGGCACAGCCGAGGTAGAGAGCGCACTGGTGTCGCACCCACGCATCGCCGAGGCGGCGGTGGTGGGGCGTCCGGACGATCTGAAGGGCACGGCGCTGGTGGCCTTCGTGACGCTGAAGAAGGGGACGCCGCCGTCGCCGGAGCTGAAGAAGGAACTGGCGACGCACGTGACGAAGGAGATCGGCGCGATCGCGCGGCCGGACGAGATCCGGTTCGCGGAGGGCCTGCCGAAGACGCGCTCCGGGAAGATCATGCGCCGCCTGCTGCGCGACGTCGCCGCGGGCAAGCAGACGACGGGAGACACCACGACGCTCGAGGACCTCAACGTGCTGGCGACGCTGCGCCAGGACGAGGAGTAGTCACCGGCTCGGGCACACCGCAGGTGCGGTACCTATGGAGCGATAGGTACCGCACCTGAGTGGCTCAGTTCTTTATTCAGCCACTCCCGGTAAGCGAAGACGCTGGTGAAGATGGAGGAGGTGCCGTCGTTCCCGAAGGCGCTGATCACCCCCACCAGCACGCGATTGCCCGTCTTGCTGAAGCACCCTCCGCCACTGTCACCTCCATAGACTCGAGGAGCTGGCGTGGCACCTTGGGGTGGGGCGCGGGCCAGGAACTTGATGCTGTCTGGCGCCAGCCGCTCGACTGTCTCGATGACGCTCTCGCCATAGTGGCGATCGCCAAACTCCGTGGTGGTGCCGTTGTCCTCCCCAAAGCCGAGGCCCACCATCACGATGGGGGAGCCCACTTGAACCTCCTTGTCGGGAAGGGCGATGGGGCGGAAGCGTTCCCGGACAGGCGTGGCCAGGTGGATGAGCGCGAGGTCCGCTTCCCTGAACCATGAAGTTCCCATGGCATCGTCGAGCACGAGCAGCTTGGGGTGAGGGTGGATGACTTTTCCGCTGTATCTGCCCAGCCGAAGGCTGGGTGGAGTATCGGGGGGCGAAGGGAGGTATTCGACTACCTCGACGCGAACGTTGGGCGCGCAAAGCGAGGAGTCGATGAGGGTGGCCGTGTTGGCAAGGATCCGCTTCCTCTGGGCGTCGATAGAGGCTCGCTCCGCAGCGGAGCGCCCGCTGGAGGGCAGGGCCTCTCGGAGCCTCCGGTCCAACTCTGCGCGGGCGTCAGGTGTGGAGAGCTTTCTCTTCATACAGACGCAATGGCCTGCCGTCAGCAGTTCTTGAGGGCTGATGAGCACCCCGCTGCAGTGCTCCGAGCCGTCCTCTCGCTTGGCGCCGGTGTGGATCGCGACGTTGGACAAGTAGCGATTCTTGGCGTCCAGGGCTCCCGGATACACGGCGGAAGTGCTATCGCCGATGAACAGCGCTCCGGAGAGTTGCTCTGGTGCTTGAGGTTGCGAGGCGCATCCCACCCATAGGAAGTGAAGCAGGAGGAGGGAGAGTCGCTGCGAGGGGCGGACGTGGAGAGGCATGGGAGGGTTCCGGGACGTGCACGCAGTCGTCCATTGCCTTCACTGCGGCAGGGAAGAGCGCGGGAGCGCTGTGCGCTGCAACGCTTCGAGCAGCCAGTCCTTGTAGACGGAGGTGCTGGTGCACATGGACTCAGGGCCCAGGCCTCGCCGGGAGATTCCCACAAGGGTGGGAACGCCTCTGGTTGTGCGCAGACATGGCCCCCCACTGTCGTCTTGATACGCGGGCCTCGCGGGGGGCGAGAGTGCGATGAAGCCGCTTCCGGTATCGGGGGGCTTCATGACGCGATGGGAGCTGAAGCGCCGGTCTTCGTAGCCTCCCAGGTCGCTCCCGTCGTCCCCGTAGCCTACTGTGACCAACGTCTCACCCGTTTGTGCTTCGGTGTTCGAGAGCTTGACGGGAGTGAAGCGCTCAGTCGCCGGTGTGTTCAACTGGATCAGTGCAAGATCCGCCTGGATGGACTCGATAGCCCCTTGTGCGTCCAGCGAGAGCCTGAAGCGGGGATGCGGCCAGACTGCTCCGATGTACCTCTCCCTTAGGGAACTCAAGGCTTCATTCCGTACCGGTGGAGAGTAAGCCACCCCTGTCACGGTTGCTGTCGCGGCACAGGCAGAGCTATCCAGGACGGTCCTGTTTTCGTTATCAGGTCCGCGAGCGGCTCTGCGCATGCACACGCAGTGAGCCGCAGTGAGAACCCACTGGGGAGCGATGAGCACTCCACTGCATTCCTGATGGATCTCTGGTGCGTTCGCCTCGACCAGGACGGTCGAAGAGTGGCGATTGCTGAGATCCAGCTCCCCATCCAGAAGCCGCGAAGGCTTGCCGAAGGGAGCACTCTGATCCAGGCGGAGGGGGGGGATACCACTGTCCTGGACACTCTCGACGTGAGAGAAGTCTTCCTTGGGCTTCTCCGTGCACCCCAAGGATCCGTCCCAGACAAGAGCCCCGAGGATTATCGCGGAGACAAGGGTTGGCGCTCTCATCCGATGATCCATTCAGGTGTCTCGGCCTCAGCGCTTCAAGTGCGTCATGGCCGCGTCGAGCAGCGCGGCCACGCCTCTCCGGGTGACGTGGATCACCTTGCGGCCCACAGGGGGCGGCACGTTCGTGTAGTGCTCGCTCACCTTGTGGTGCAGCTCCGTGGCGCCCCAAATCAAAATGAGGTCCGCCCACTCCACGTTGTGCCGCGCCTTCTCCGCCGTGTGCCGCTCCGTGCCGTCCACCATGCGCAGCTGCACGTGCCCGTCGAGCTGATCCTCCAGCTCCTCCCGCACCGCTGGAGAGCCTCCCACGACCACCACGTTCTGCACGCCCTTTCGCCGACACGCCTCGATGAAGTCCGTGATCGCCCGCCGGTTGTTCGAACCCCCGCAGCTCTCGCAATGGCTTCGGGGATCCACCGCCAGCAGCTCCCGGCCGCTCGCGTACGCCACCGGCTGGCACGCTGGAGCACTGCACACCCGAAAGTAGCGCTCGGCCAGCAGCGCCTCCGCGCGCTCCAGCTTCTGCTCGCTCATGCGAGCCTTCTTCGGGTTGATGATCTTCGCTTCTTCCAGCGTCGCGCGAGCCCGAGCCCGTGAATCCGGGAGTGTGATGCCCCGCTCCGCCAACCACGCATCGATATCGCGATCAGCGCTCACGGTTCAGGAGGATCCGAAGGAGGGGGTGGGAACAGCTCGGCCTGCAGCGGCACCAGTCCCAGTGCCTCTCGCACCGGCCCGAAGCTGCGCCGGTGGATCGGCAACACGCCCTTCTCCTTGATCGCCTGGAAGTGCTGCGGCGTCGGGTAGCCCTTGTGCGAGGCCAGTCCATAGCCCGGATACTGTGCGTCCAGCGCCGACATCATCCGGTCGCGTGTCGTCTTCGCGATGATGGACGCCGCCGCGATGCTCATCGACAGCGCGTCCCCATGGATGATGCCCTTCTGCGGACACGGACACTCCGGGATGGTGCGGGCATCCACCAGCGCGTACTCCGGCACCCTCACCAGTCCCTGCACCGCACGCCGCATCGCCTGCAGCCCCGCGTGGTAGATGTTGATGCGGTCGATCTCCTCCACCTCCGCCACGCCCACCGCCCACGCCACCGCGTCCCGCTTGATGGCGACTGCCAGCTCCTCCCGGCGCTCCTCGTCCAGGATCTTCTTCGAGTCGTCCAACCCCTTGAGTCGGTAGTTCTTGGGCAGAATCGCCGCCGCCGCCACCACCGGGCCCGCGAGCGGAGCCATTCCCGCCTCGTCCACCCCGGCCACGCGCTCCATTCCCTGCGTCCACAGCTCCAACTCGTAGCGCAGCAGGTGGCGCAGCCGCTGGCCCTCGGAGCGGTTCTTCTCCTGCCGAGCCCGGATCTTGCCGGCGAGCGAGCGAGCCCCCTGCCGTCTGTCCGCCTCCAAGGCCTCCAAGAACCCCCGGGGAACAGGCTGACAGCGCTCGAGGAACCGATCGGTTAACTCGGACAGGGGCGCTTGCAGGAGCTCTTCCAAATGGGGCATGACCCCCGAAGGCTAGCGACCTGTCGATTGCAGAACAACCTCCGGATTCAGGGGGCTCGCCAGAGCGCCTACCCTACAGGTAGTGGACGCTATGGGTTGAGCTGCAACGTCACGGTGTCCGGGTCTGGCTGGCAGTGGCAGTCGTCACACAGCCACTGTACCTCGGTGGCGGGCGAGACCTTGGAGCCCGCAGTGGCGTACAGCCGAGTCCGGCCCGGGGCGAGCGACTCGTTGACCGCCCTGCTGACGCCCACCTCGTTGGTGACCCCTGTGATGCTCTCCTGGCTCTCCTCGTTGATGGCGGTGACGGTGGCCCCCTTCACGAGGACTCCGTCCGCTGTGACTACCTCCACCTTCAACGACACCAACTCCTCCGAGCACACGTCCCCACCCCTGTTCACCACGGGCCTGTTGTCACAGGCCGATAGGCAGGCAAGGCCCAGCACCACGGAGATCATCCGCAACCGAGACATGGCTCCCAAGGTGGTGCTGGCCCCGCACGGCGGCAACACGCACCGTTAGGAAGTCGGCGAAAGGTGGGTTTGGGCGAAGCGCGAGGCGTCCGTGTTCGGATAGCGGTGAACGACGTAGCGGTAGATGCTCTCGGCGCGCTCGGGCTCCTTCAGGCGCTCGGCGTACACGCGGGCCAGCAGCACCAGGGCGCGCGAGGCGGCAGGCCCGTCCGGCGCCACGTCCGCCGCGGACTCCAGCGCCTGCACCGCGAGCTCGTACTGCCCCTGGGCCACCGCCGCTTGCCCCACGAAGAGGTGGTGGGCAGCGTCCACCTGCTTGAGGAAGCGCGGCTCTTTCAGCTCGGGGTAGAGGGACAGGGCCTTGCCGGTATCGCGGGCCTCCACCGCCTGGGCCAACGCGGCCAGCGTCTCGCCGATGGGGACGGGCACGACGGTGGGATCCGGCTCCGGCGCGGCCAGGGGGCCTCGGAAGGGTGGCGGCTCCGCGCGAGGCTGGACTACCCCGAGCACGGGCTCCAGGTAGTCCGAGGCGTCGCCATACTCGAGCACATCCCCTCGGTTGTAGAGGACCAGCCCGAGCACGCGCGCCATCATGAAGGGGACGAAGCAGGTGACGAGCTCCGCGGCCAACGCGGAGAGCACGGGCATCCCCAGCCAGAGGATGCCCGCGGCCACGAGCCGCGCCACCACCAGCGCCACGGCGAGCACCGCCAGCGCGCCCAGCGTCACGGTGAAGTCGCGGCCGAGCCGGAGCGCGTTGCCGATGACCGCCACCGGGTTGAGCATCTTCACCAGGTTGTGCCCGGCGGCCGCAGCCAGGAGCACCATCGGCAGGTAGGCCGCTCCGGCCAGGACGAGCAGCCAGAGGATCGGATCCGTCAGCGCCTGGGACCAGTCGAGCTGAGGCATCGCGCCGCTGATATAGAACTCGGGGGTCTCCAGCAGCTGATTGACTTCCTTCTGGGCGCCCCAGTCCTTGATGAAGAACAGATAGAGGAGCCCCGGCAGCCACAGCAGCGATGTGCCCAGGATGCCCCGGAGCGCCGGTGCCACGCAGTCGCCGTAGAGATCCGTGAACTCGGGCGCGTCCAGCTCCTTCTCCCCGCGAGCCGTAGAGCGGATGACGTGGAAGAAGGCGCTCCAGAAGAACCCAATTCCGAACAGCGCGGGCAGCCACTTGAGCAGCAGGAACGTCTCCGCCGCGAGCCACCGGCAGAGCGCCAGCATGACGCTGAGCGACGTCAGGACGATCAGCCCGTTCTGGGTGAAGGGGTAGCGCCAGACGTCGCGCAGCCGCACGGCGAGGGGGATTCGCGAACGGTGGACGAGGATCGGCAGCACCCGGCCCTGGCACAGCTCGCAGGAGAGGTATTCCGTGGAGATGGCCCGGCGAGTGGCCACGCAGTCCGGGCACAGCGCGGCCTGGCAGTTGTCACAGCGCCAGCCCGCGTTGGCCTCAGGATGGCGTTGGCAGACTGCAGGCGCGGTGTTCTGCAAGAAGCCGCTCATGCGGCGCAGCTTATCCCGCCGCCTCGTCCCACGCTGCCCCCAGCCAGGCGTGGAAGGCGGCCTTCTGCGCGTCGGTGGGCTTGTCCACGCGGCTCAGGTACACGGTGTCCGCGGGCCGCTGGCCCAGCATGACGGGCAGCTCCATCAGCTTGTCGCGGCGGAAGAGCGTGATGCGCACCAGCTCTCCGGGGCGCCGGTCCTCGCACCGGCTCAGCAGTGAGGCGCCGTCCACCTTGTACCCATCGAGCGCCACCACCTCGTCCTCGGGGTAGAGGCCCGCCTCCATCGCTGGCGAGCCCTCCGCCACCCAGGCCACCGTGGCGTTGCCCTTGAAGGCGAGCCCCACCCAGCCCTTGGGTTTCGCCTCACTGGCCTTGCGAGGCGGCGGGGTGCCGCCCTTGTCGGCGGAGGACTCGCGCACGCGGAAGCCCACCTCGAGGCCCACGTGCGAGAAGACGGAGTAGTCCAGTTCTTCCGTGGAGCGCACGGCCCGGTCGAAGAAGGGGCGCAGGTCCTTGCCGGCCACCTCGCTCATGATGGCCTCCACTGCCTCCTCCGGCACGCCCGAGCCATCTCCATAGCGCTGCCACAGCAGACGCACCGCGTCGTCCAGGCCCTTGGCATCCCCCGTGGCGCGGCGGATCTCCAGATCCAGCAGCGCGCACACCACCTCGCCCTTCAGGTAGTAGGAGATGGCGCTGTTGGCCGAGTTCTCGTCCGGGCGGTAGTGCTTGATCCAGCTCATCAACGACGCATCGGCCAGCGTCTGGACGCGGCGGCCTGGAGTGCCGTGCAGGGTGGTGAGCGTCTCGCCGAGCCGGTTGAGGTAGCGGTTGGCGGACATCAGCCCCGCGCGGCGCACGAAGAGGTTGTCGTAGTACGACGTCATCCCCTCGAAGGCCCAGAGCAGGGCGGTGTAGTTCTCCTGGGAGTAGTCGAAGGGCACCAGCGCGCGCGGCTTGACGCGCTTGATGTTCCACAGGTGGAAGTACTCGTGCGCGGCCAGCGTGAGGAAGTCCTCCCAGCCCCGGCTGTTCTGCAGCGAGGCCCGAGGGAACAGCAGCGCCGTGGAGGCACTGTGCTCCAGCCCGCCGCGCCCCTTGTCCGTGAGGTACACGAGGAACAGGTAGCGCTTCATGGGCAGCCCACCCAGCATCCGCGCCTCGGCCTCGCAGATGCGCTGGAGGTCCGCCGTCAGCTTGTCCGGATCCGCGGGCAGGTCTCCCCAGACGACCACCTCGTGCGGCACGCCCGCGGCGACGAAGGACAGTGGCCAGTGAGGGCCCACCTCGAAGGGACTGTCGATCAGCGTGTCGTAGTCTGGGGCGAGGAAGACGCCGTCCTGCTGATCGAGCGCGCAGAACGTCTTCCAGCCCTCGGGAGCGGCCACGGTGACGCGGTGCTCGTGGTGGCGCGTGGCCTCCGTGTAGAGGAGGAGGGTGGCGCCGTTGAAGTAGCCGTGCGAGCCGTCCAGGTGGCTCGTGCGCACCGTCAGCTCGTGGGCGTAGACGCGGTAGCGCAGCGTCACGGCCCGGCCACCGGCCTTCACGCGGAAGGTGCGCTTGTCCGTGCGCTGAACTGGGAGCGGCTCGTCCTGGGGGCCCACCGCCGTCACGTCCTGGAGGTGCCGTGCATACTCGCGCACCAGGTAGCTGCCCGGAGTCCACACGGGCAGGACGGCATCGAGCACATCGGGGCCCGCGGGGAAGGTCGCCTCCACTTCGAACAGGTGCGAGTGCGGGCGGGACATCGAGACGCGATAGCGGACGGCTTCCGGCATTGCCAAGGCTCTCTGGCGAGGGGGAACTCCCCCAGCTTACTTTGCCCGGACCAGGATCGCCCCGAAGAACCCATCGGTTCCGTGCAGGTGGGGGGCCAGCCGCAGGAAGGGGCCTTGGCTCACCTTTTCGCCCAGCTCGGGACCCAGCTCCGCAGAGATGGGGCGCACCGAGAAATTCGGGTGGCGCGACAGGAAGTCTTCCACCACGGCTTCGTTCTCCTCGCGGAGGACGCTACACGTCCCGTAGATGAGCCGGCCGCCCGGCTTGACCATCGTGGAGAAGCGCTCCAGCAGGGCCTTCTGGCGCGCCACGTGGGTGGCCAGGTCCTCGGGGGTGAGGCGGTAGCGGGCGTCCGGCTTGCGGCGGTAGGTGCCCGTGCCGCTGCAGGGGGCATCCACCAGCACGCGGTCCGCCTTGTCCTTCAGCGCCGCGATGGCTTCGTCGGCGGAAGGGCCCTCGGGGGGGATGACCTGGGTGCGGACATTGTGGACACCGGCGCGGCGGGCGCGCTTGCGCAGCTCCTCGATGCGGGTGGTATCCACGTCCAAGGCGTGGAGATCGCCCCGGTTCTTCATCTGCGCGGCGAGCTGCAGCGTCTTTCCACCGGCTCCGGCGCAGGCGTCCACCACCCGCGTGGGCGGGGCGTCCACGAGCATGCCGAGCAGCTGGCTGCCCTCGTCCTGGATCTCGAAGAGGCCGTCTTTGAAGGCCTGGAGGGAGAAGGCGTTGACGCGCGTGCCCAGCCACAGACCCATGGAGGAGAGGGGAGTGGGCTGGTTCTCGACGCCCTCGGCCGCGAGCTGTTTCTGGAGGGCCGTGCGATCGCCCTTGAGCAGGTTGGCGCGGGCGGTGAGGGGGGCGCGCTCATTCATGGCCTCCATGGCGCGCTCGGCGTCGTCACCGAACGTTTCGCGGAACTTCCGGGCCAGGAAGTCGGGCAGCGAAGCGGCCACGGGGAAGCGCTGGTCTCGCGGGAGGCTGTCCAGCGCCGCGGCGGCCTCCGGGAGCGCTTCGAGGGCCGCAGCGTCGGCGCCCGTGAGTGCGGAGTCCTTGGCCACGGTGGCGGTGGGCTCTCCGTGGAGGATGCGCGAGGCGGCCAGCCGGAGCACGTCCTGACGGGTCGTCTGGAGCTCCTCGAAGCCGCGGCGTGCGTGGGAGAGGAGATAGTCCACGGTGCGCTGTCGCCGGAGCAGGGCGTAGACGCGCTCGGAGACGGCGCGGCGCTCGGAGGAGTAGAGGTGGGCCTTGCGCCGCAGGGTGAAGTCGAGCGCCCGGTCGGCGAGGCGGCCCTCGTGCCTCACCAGGGCATAGGCCTCCAGGGAGGCCTGGAGGACGAGGTCCTCCCGGAGTGGGCGGGGAGAGCGGGCCTCGGCGGCCTCGTGAGCGGCCCTGGAGATTTTCGCCTTCGGGGCAGGGTACTTCGAGCCAGAGGGCTTCTTCTTCGAGGGCGGACGGTTGGGTTTTTTCATGGCGGACCTGCGGTGTAGGTGCCCATCGCATCCCGGCCGCCTGCTGGCAAGCGCAGAGAATCGAGGCGTCCAGCAGAACGCAGGCTACCGCAGGAGGAGAGATACCTCCTGGGTGGTACAGCCCTGCCACCTTCCTGCTGCCTACCGTGCATCTCAAAGGAGAGAGGCCGGATGCAGTTTGGCAAGTATCGGCTGGTCAAGAAGCTTGCCACGGGGGGCATGGCGGAGGTGTTCCTGGCCAAGGCAGCGGGGCCCATGGGGTTCGAGAAGAACCTCGTGATCAAGCGCATCCTGCCCCATCTGGCCGAGGACCCTCGGTTCGTGGAGATGTTCCTCGCCGAGGCCCGGTTGGCCGCGCTGCTCAACCATCCCAACATCGTCCAGATCTTCGACTTCGGTGAGTTCGAGGAGACCTACTATCTGGCGATGGAGTTCATCGACGGGCCTAACCTGCGTACCCTCTCCAGGCGCGCTCGTGATTCAGGTATCCGTCTTCCGCCTGTGTACTGTGCGAAGATCATCTCTCAGGCGTGCGACGGGCTCGCGTTTGCTCACGACTTTGTCTCTCCAGAGACCGGAGCGCCTCTCAATCTCATTCACCGCGACGTCAGTCCCGACAACATCCTCTTGTCCAGACAAGGCGCCGTGAAGGTCGTGGACTTCGGCATCGCCAAGGCCGCCAATCAGGAGCACAGGACTCAGACCGGCATGATCAAGGGCAAGCTCGCCTACATGCCGCCAGAGCAGCTCCAGGGCCAGCCCCTGGACCGGCGCGTGGATGTCTATGCCCTGGGCGTCGTCCTCTATGAACTGCTCACCGGCCACAAGCCCTTCGATGCCACCACCGATGTGAGCATGATGCAGGCCATCATCTTCGAGCCCTTCGTGCCTGCCTCCCATCGGCGTCCGGATTTGCCTCGGGCGCTCTCGCAGATCCTGGATCGTGCGCTCGGAAAGGTGCGTGAACACCGCTACCCAGACTGCCGCGCCTTTCAGGCCGAGCTCGATCGCTTCATCCACTCCTCGGAAGAGTCCGTCGGTGTCTGGCAATTGTCGCAGTGGGTGTTGGGTGTCCTGGGTGAGGCTCCCATGCCCACCGCCTCGACATCTTTCGCCACAGGCGTTGGCATCTCTCGGGTCGAGACTGCCACTCGCTCCCCGCAGACTGCTGTGGCACGAAGCTCTCGTACATCCATGGATGAGGGCTCCAAGGTCTCGATGGTGGGGCCCTCATCGACCCTGGCCGGTGCAGAGAGCTCAGTCTCCGAGGAGCCCTTGCCTCCCGTTCCGCAGCGCGGGACTGGCCGCTGGGTGATCTGGGCAAGTCTCCTGCTGCTCGTCGTGGGAGGTGGAGTGTGGGGCTCGCTCCAATCCGCAGCGGAGCGCCCCGATGCCCCTCCTGAACTCCCGGCACTCCAAGCCTCACTTCAGCAGAAGTCCCCCAGCGTGCAGGAGCCGGAGCCCCCTCGTGTGCAAGAGCAGGAGCCTCCCCATGAGCCAGAGCCTGCGCCGACCCTCGAGCCTCAGGCCATCGCCGACGAGCCAAAGCCCGAAGTCGAGCCTGTCGTGGAAAAGTCAGCGCCTCCGCCGCAGCGTGCGCCTGTAAAACCCACCCCGCGGAAGGTCAGCCGCAAGTTGCTATCTCCCGCGACCGCACCCGCACCGGCTCCCACTCCCACGGCCCCCGTTTCCCAGATGGCCACCCTGGAGTTCAGGATCCGGCCCTATGCCATCGTGGTGCTCGATGGGAAGCAGCTCGGTCAGACACCTTTGGCTCCCACCGAGGTGGTGGCGGGCACGCACTCCGTGCTCCTCATCAACAAGGACCTTCGCAAGGAGGTGACTCGCTCCGTGGAGGTGAAGGCCGGCCAGGTCAATGTCTTCAAGCACAACCTGCTCGAAGAGTGACAGGCATGCGCTCTGCTCAGCGCCGACGCCGCCTCAGGAATCCGGTCAGCACCAGCGCGCCGAATGGGAGCAGGGCTCCGGCAGCGACGGACGAGCACCCCGAGCTGTTGGCATCTCCTGACACCCCCGAGGAGGACTCCGGCGGTGTGGAGGACACGGGCGGCTGGGTGTTCCCTGGAGGTGAACTCCCCGAGGAAGCCGAGACGGTGACCTCCGCAGTGGAGGTGAGGCTCGTGCTCCCTCTCGAGGCCGTCGCCGTCACCGTGTACTGGCCTGGCTTGGAATAGATGTGCTTCACCTCGGAGCCCTGGCCCGCCGAACCGTCCCCGAAGTCCCAGCGCACGCTGAGGCCAGAGGAGGGGAGCTCGGCGCGGAAGAGCGTGTGGAGCGGCGCCGTGCCTCGCTGTCCCTCCACGACGACCGTGAAGGCCTTGGGCGGCTCGGGCGGCAACTGCTTCGTCAGGGTGAAGGAATCCACCACCGACCCCTCGGGCGTCATCAGCTTCGCGCTGAGCGTGCCCTCCTTGACGTCGACATCCAAGAAGCCGTGCACCGTGTTGTTGCGCAGCACGCTCCAATCCTGTTTCTCCGTGGAGAACTCCCGCAGGTTCGCGCCCCCTCCGCCCACCACGAGATAGGTGATGCCCTTCTCGCTCCCCGTCGCGACCCGGTCTCCGATCATGGGCTTGCTGCGCTCGTAGTTGTGGTCATGCCCCGTGAGGACGAGGTCCACCCCGTACTGCTCGAACAGCGGCCCGAATTCGCGGCGCACGGTGAGCTGGGAGCCGTGATCGCCGCTCGACCAGGGTGGGTGGTGCATGTAGACGATCTTCCAGGGCGCCCGGCTCTGCGCCAGATCCTGCTCCAGCCACGCCCGCTGCGCCGCCAGCGTGCATCGATCATTCGATGCCAGGCCCACCGCGCAGTTCGAGTCCAACGCCACGAAGTGCACGAAGCCCCAGTCGAAGGAGTAGTAGCGCTCGCCCCCGCTCGGGCTGGTGGGCAGGTACAGGTTGTCCAGGTACGGCTGCGCCTGATTCGTGACGTACTCGTGGTTGCCCGCCACCGGAAAGAAGGGCACCTCCGAGATCAAGTCCGCCAGCGGCTTGAAGAGGTTGTTCTGGATCTCGTCCTCGGTCCCCGCCTCGTAGGCGTTGTCCCCGAGCGCGATGAACAGCTCGGGCTGCTGGGCCCGCATGCTCGCGGCTACGTTCTTCTCGCGCGTTCCGCCCGTGCCGAAGTCCCCGACCGTGACGAAGTGCACGTGCCGTGTGCCCTCGACCGGCGCGGTGCGGAAGTGCTTCCGCGGTATCCGCGTGCCACAGGCATCCACCTCATAGGTGTACTCGGTGCCGGGCTTCAGGCCCTTCAGTTCAATGGCATGGATGCGGCCGCCTTGCCCTGTGCGGGCCACCTGGTCCACGGCGCCCTGGATGCCGTAGTGCACCTCCGGAGTGCAGCTCTCATCCAGCCGGAAGGCGATGAGGGCCGTGTCCTGTCCCACGCGCTGCAGGTACGGAGCCCGGGTCAGCGAGGCGGCCTGGGCTGACCCCGCGCTCAACGTGAGCAAGCAAGCGAGTGCACCGAGCGCAGATACCTTCAAGAAGCGCATGAAGCCTCCGCCCCGGTGGATTCCGGGCTCCCGGAGGCTCCAACTGTCGTTCGCTCCACCTCCATCCAGCCCCCCTGCCAAGCCAGCAGGGGAGCGGAGGAGCGCTCGGGCCCGCAGGCCCGGACAGGGCTACTTCTTGATGGTGTGGGAGACGAGCTCCTCGAGCCGCTCGCCGTCCTCCTTCACCTTGCCGACGCCAGGCACGAGCCAGTACGTGCGCTCCGAGCCCGCCTTGTCCGGCCGAGCACGCTGGATCTTGATGGTGTTGGTGAAGGTGCCAGCCGGGACGGTGACGGTCTCGTTCACTGCGAGCACGCGCCACACATAGGTCCGCTCCTTCTCATCCACGAGGCCTGTGTCCTCCCGCGTCAGCTCGCGGATGGTGGACGAGTAGCTCCAGCCCTGCTGCTGCTCCTGGGCCAGGGACTTCACCGTGGCCGGATTCCACGTCGTCACCCGGACGACCGCGCCGGCCTTGAGATCCTCCTCGCGCAGGCGCACCACCGTGCCGTTCTGGAGCTCGAGCTGCCACGACTGCTCCTCCAGGTGCGGCTGCACGCTGCGGACCAGGATGGCCGTGGTGTTCGTGTCAGGGACGGTCTTCGGCCCGAGCACCTCCACCGTCTTGTCGAAGATGCCCCTCTGCGGATCCGTGATGCGGTACGTCCACGTCGAACCGGTCGTCAGCGGCCAGAGCGACGCAGGCGCCTCGGGCGAGGGCTTCACGGGCGTGTCTGGCAGTTCCTGATCCGACGGCGTCGGATTGTTCCCCGTCGGCAGGCTGCCGCTCCCGCCACATCCTCCCAGCCACACCACGGCCGCCAGCGCGGCCAGGACTGCTCGCTTCATACCAGATCCTCCCGTGTCCCCTTGGGGCTTACCGCCGTCCACTTCAGCCCCCGCAGGGGCGCTCCCTCGGTCCGGCTCAGCGCTGCGACGAGCGAGCCGGGCTCTTTCTCTTCCACTTCCAACTCCAGCCGGCGCCCGTCGAAGTCGAGCGCGCAGCCCTTCACCATCACGTTGCGCTCCCCGAGCGCCTGGCGCAGCGAGGCCTCCGCGCGCACCAGGTCATCCGACTGTGCCGAGAGCACCACGCGCTGCTTGGGCGCCTTCTCCTCCTTGTTGAAGAAGTCGAGCACCAGCAGCAGCCCCGCGACGAACAGCGTGCCCACGCCCGCCAGCGCCAGGCTCCCATGCCCGCAGGCCATGCCCAGACCGATCACCAGGAAGAGGATCGCCGCGTCCCGTGGGTCCTTGAGGCCCGAGCGGAACCGCACGAAGCCTCCCAGCCCCACCAGCCCGAAGGCCTTGGCCACGCTGTTGCCGATGACGCAGGTGATGACGGCCGCCGCGGTGCACAGCAGCACCTGCGCCTGCACCATCTCCGACTTCGGCAGTGGCCGGCCCATGATCAGCCGCCACGGCCGCAGCGACAGCACCGCGCCGATCAGCACCGCCGCCACCATCCGCGGCACGATGGCGTCCACGTGGAGCGTGGTCAGCTCCTGATCCAGCTCTCCGAAGATTCCCGTGAAGGTCGACTCCATGATGGCTGGCTCCTAGAGCGTGGGCTGCGATTCGGTGCTGACTGCTGGGCGGATGGCGCGCTCCGTGGTCGTCTCGTGCGCCAGGGAGATGACCCCATAGGCGTTGCGCAGCAGCGGCAGCCGGTTCGGGCCCGTGCGCAGGATGCGAGTGATGAGTGTCTCGGCGCGCTCCGTCAGCGGCAGCCCCTTGAGCGAGGACAGCACCGTGGCTGGCCAGCGCTCCGCACAGGCCTCGCGCAGCTGCCACGCCCGCGGATCATCCAGCCCGTCGAGCGAGTCGATCGACTCTTTCGTCACCAGGGCGTAGCGCTCACGCAGCGCGAAGGCCTCGGACGAGATGAGGCCCGTCAGCGAGCGCAGCACCAGCTTGGGGGCCTTGTCCGCGAGCTGCTCGCGCAGGCCCTGGGCGAACGCCGAGTCCAGGCCCGTGATGCTCCGCACCACGGAGAGCCGATCGTGCGCCAGGAGCGCCTCGCGCAGCGCATCCACCCGCTCGCCACTCAGGCCCGTGAGGCTGCGCGCCACCTCCGAGTACAGCTTTTGCTGGATGCCCAGCTCGCGCACGGACCAGGCCGTCTCTCCGTCCACGCCCGCAAGGCCGAGCAGCACCTGCGCCAGGTGCCGCTCCCGCAGCGCCTGCTGCCGCAGCGCCCAGGCCTCGTGGCTGTCGTTGCGCTTGAGGCTCGAGACCACCTCGCCGGGCGCCAGGGCGTAGAGTTGCTGGCGCAACGCCATGGCCTTCGGAGACAGGCTCGAGCTCAGGCTGGCCGCCACGTCCGCGGGCACCACCTTCGCCAACAGCTCGCGCAGCGCCCACGAGGACTCGTCCTCCAGCCCCGTCAGGCTGCGCACGGCCAGCCCCGGGAAGCGCTCCACCGCCGCCAGGCGCCGCTGATGCGCCGCCAGTCCTGGCAGGCCTCCCAGCATCCACACGGCGAGGCTCGGCTCGCGCACCTCCAGCGAGTCCAGCGCTTGGAAGAAGCGCTCCTCCACGCCGTCCACCGTCACCTCGCCGTGCACCACCGGCGTGTTCGGAGGCGAGATGCGCTGCACCTGCGGCTCGCGGCCCTGCAGCCGCGCCACCACCGCGTCCACGATGCGCTGCTCCAGCACCCACAGCGGCTGGTCGTTGTTCTCGATGATGAGCCAGCGCCCCGGATCCTGGCGCGCCATGTTCAAGAAGGCCTCGCGCACCCGCACCGCGAGCCCCGCCCCCGCGAGCCCCTTCCGGCTGTCCGTGTCCGAGGAGCGCCCCTCCTTCAGCTTGCCCAGGCGCTTGCGCAGCCGCGCCAGCTCTGGCTCCACGTCCACCAGGATCACCAGATCCGGCCAGGTGCCGCGAGAGGCCAGCTCGCACGCCGGCTTCAGCTCCTCCAGGGGCAGGCCCCGCCCCCCGCCGCTCAGTGCCAGCTGCGAGTACAGATACCGATCGCTGATGCAGACCTCACCCCGGGCCAGCGCGGGCGAGATGACCTCCTCGAACTGCTGCGCATCGCGCGCCACGTTGAGGAAGAACTCGGTGCGAGCCCCCAGCTCCAGCAGGCGCGAGTCACGCGTCAGTTCGCGGATGCGCCGCGCGGTGGGAGCCTGCAGCTCGCCCCCCTCGCGGGCGTGAGCCACCTTGTAACCCAGCCGGCGCAGACGCCCGGCCAGGAGGTTGGAGAGCGTTGTCTTTCCGCTGCCGTCAATGCCTTCGAAGTCGATGAACACGGTGCCCTAACCCCCCAAAACCCCATCTGCGGCGAAGGCCTGGAGCCTCGCCATGCCCTCGGCAAACTTGCTGTACGCGGGCTTCCTGCCGCCCGGGTGCAGCGCTGCCAGCCACGGTGGCAGCACTTCGCCCAAATGCTTCACCTCGACCACCACGCGGCGGTCCGTGAAGACCGGAGGCCCCAGCCGCTCGGCGGTGAGAGTCGTCTCCGACAGCGCCAACTGCGGCGTCACCGGGTGGAAGCCGATGTCCCGATCCACCGTCACCCGCCAGGCCTGCGTGGCCTGGTACACGTGGCGCCGGTACGTCACCGCCAGCACGGGCATCAGCCGCCCGCCCGCAATGAGGGGCAGCAGTCCCGCGCTCCCGCGAATCACGCTCTGCAGTTGCGCGCGAGGCACCCACGCCCGGCGCTTCTGCGTCATTCCGTGGCGCTCGCGCTTCACCTCCAGCACCACGCGCTGCACGCCCCCGGCCCCGAGATCCGGCGAGTACTCCTTGGTGCGAACCTTGAGGCAGTCCTCCGGCGTGCGCAGCGCGCGCAGGGCCAGCGGGTAGCCCGGCTTGTCGAAGTACACGGACACGATGCGCGTGGGCGGAGGCAGGCTCCCGCCGAGCTCCGCGCTGATCCGCGCGCACAGCTCGCCCACGACGTCCTGATCCAGCACCAGCTTGAACTCGCGGCGAAGCTTGGTGACTTCCCCCTCAGCGAACGACAGCATCGTCAAGCCTCCGTGCCTAGAAGCGGGTGGCCAACTGCAGCGAGAGTTCTGTCCCCGGAGCCTCATCGCCTGGACGCAGCGCGCGCTCGGCTTGCAACTGGGCCTTGAAGGAGTCGGAGAACAGAACGTTGAGGCCGCCTACGGCCGCCCAGCCGCGGCCCTCCAGCTCACCGCGCAGTTGGAGCGCCTCAGCCCCCGCCAATGGCTGCAGCGCCCACTCGTGGCCCAGCGGCAGCGTGTAGCTGACCAGTCCGAGCTGCGCCGTGAAGGGCCCCACCCCCAGCCGGCCGGTGACGACTTCGCCCGACAGCTCCAGCGCGCCCAGGTGCAGCGTGCCATCCGCCGCCACGGCATGCCGCTGCGTCCCCTCCAGCACCTGCGCCATGTAGCTGCTGGCCCCCACCGTGAGCGCCTTGAAGGGACGCACCGTCACGCGCGCCGCCGCATCCTCGCTGGTGCGCTGGCCCAGCGCGTCCTTGGAACCCTCGAAGAGGCCGCCAGAGACCTTCAGCCCCCAGAACTCCTTGAGCCGCACCTCGCCCATGAGCCCCAGTCGGCGCCCACCCAGCTCGTGCGTCTCCGTCAGGTAGTCATCCACGAGCCCGCGCCGCATGAGCGGCAGGCCCCACGTGGACTCCAGCTCGCGCGCCAGGAAGGGCGCCTTGAACTGGCCCGCATACAGCCGCAGGCGCTTGTCTCCATCGGCGATCCGGACGAAGGCATCCTTGAGCGGATTCTTCGACGACAGATCCGCGGTGACTTCCGCCTCGATGTACTCGAACGTGGCGTTCACGCCCACCCGGGCCGACGGCACGGACAGCGAGCGCGTGTAGTCCTCGCGCCCATCCGCGCTCGCCCGCGCGAACACGCGCCCGAACAGGCGCACGGAGCGCCCCTCTTCCTCATCGGCCGGGGCCGTCTCCGCCACCTCGGGGTTTTCTCCCAGAGGCTCGACCTTGGCCTTCTTCTTCTTCTTTTTCGTTTGGGCCGGAGCCTCGGACACCGCCACGGGCGCCGATGGACCTACAGCAGGAGCCTCGGGAGCCACAGGGGAGGCCTCATCCACCGTTTCCACAGCATCCGCCGCCCAGGCCGGGGCGCTCAATAAGACCGCGACGAGGAGGCCCCGCCAGTTCCAATCCATCCCTCGCCACGCGCCCATGTCCTGCCTCCACGCCGCAGTCCGCGAGGGGACGACTGCAACGCGGATGCCCAGGACGGCAGCGTCGGCCAGAGGACACGCTCCCAAGGCGCTCGCTCTGAAAACGCTGAGGCCGGCGCGGGGGCCGCCCCCGGTGGGAATGAAATTTCCTTACCGGGAGGGGGCCGGTCGACTGACAGACTTACAGACTGGAGGGAGTCTCCGGAGGCTTCTCAGGGGCGGGCTCGGCCGGGCTCTCGGCCGCGGGCGGCGGGGGCGCCGGGCTCGGCTGGGCGGCCAGCTCGGCCAGGACCGGATGTGGCTCGTCCGAGCGATCCTTGCGCACCACACTCCGGATTCCATACCCCAGCGCCACAGTAGCTGCGATGCCCACCATGACCCACAGCACGAAGCGAGGGACGGGTGGATCCGTCACCTCCACCTCCGCGTGGAGCACCTTGAGGCGGGTGGTCCGGAAGCTCACGTCCAGTTGGTACAAGCCGGTGCTCTCGGGGGTGAAGGTGGTGACCCAGTTCACCGCGCCCTTCTTCACCGTCTGGACCTGACCGCGCGGGGAGCCGGGCTCGCGCAGGGTGATGGTGACAGGCCCATCGAAGGTGGGCCCATCGAAGCTCCCCACATGGAGGAGGACCTTGAGGGGCTCTCCTGCGCGGGGGAGGTACGGCTGGATGGAGCCCTGGAGGCGATCCTCCGTGTCGGACCAGGAGAGCTCCAGGACCTGATTGCGCCTGTCCACGGAGATCCGGTCAGGCCCTTTGAGGAAGGCTGGCTGGGCTACGGCGGTCGTGAGCCCGGCAAGCAGGCTGAGCCCGAGCACCCAGCGTGCGATCCCGTCGAGACGGCTTTGCCTCCTGCCAACCCGTCGCCTAAGATGCTTCGCGCTGACACCTACCACGTGAGCTTGCTCCCACCCGGCGAGCAATCCGGGATGACTGCTCCTCAAACCTTCGGGAAATATCAGCTTCTGAAGAAGCTCGCCACGGGCGGGATGGCCGAGGTGTGGCTTGCGCGCAGCACGGGCATCGAGGGCTTCACCAAGAACGTGGTGGTGAAGCGCATCCTTCCGCACCTGGCGGAGGACCGCGAGTTCGTGGAGATGTTCCGCAACGAGGCGCTGATCGCCGCGAACTTCAACCACCCCAACATCGCCCAGGTGTACGAGTTCGGCGAGGCCAACGGCACCTACTTCATCGCCATGGAGTACATCCACGGCGAGGACCTGGGCCGGGTGATGCGCAAGGCGTGGACCGCGGGGCAGTGGATCGCCCGGCCGCTGGCCATCCGCATCGTCGCCAGCGCGTGTGAGGGCCTGTACTACGCGCACACCCGCGTGGACGGCAGCGGCAAGCCGCTCAAAGTCGTCCACCGCGACATCTCTCCGCAGAACATCCTGATCAGCTTCGACGGTTCGGTGAAGCTGGTGGACTTCGGTATCGCCAAGGCGGCGGACACGGTGGGCCTGACGAAGTCGGGCGCCATCAAGGGCAAGTTCGCGTACATGGCGCCGGAGCAGGCCGGTGGCAAGGCGCTGGATCACCGCGCGGACATCTTCGCCATCGGGCTGGTGCTCTACGAGCTGCTCACGGGCGTGCGCCCGCTGAAGCGGGACTCGGAGCTGGCCACGCTGCAGGCCGCGCTCGAGTGCGCCATCACGACGCCCTCCGAGGTGGCGGATGTCCCCTCCGAGCTGGACTCGGTGGTGATGAACGCGCTGTCCAAGGCGGCGGATGATCGCTACCGGGACGCGCGCCAGTTCCAGATTGCCCTGGAAGAGACGCTCGTCGCCCAGCGCTGGGTGGCCAGCTCGGTGCAGATCTCCGAGCTGATGGAGACGCTCTTCGCGGATCGGCTCGCGGAGGAGAAGAAGACGGGCAACCTGATGCCCACCACCACGGAGGAGTTCTCCAGCCAGAGCAACTCCTCGCCGGCCTCCCCCCAGGAGCCGGTGCAGGGCCGCCGGGGAGCTCCGCCGGCTCCGAAGGTGGACATGGAGTGGGAGGCGCCTCCGGGAGAGGTGTCCCAGCGCAACGAGCGGCGGGCGACCTCCGCTCAGATGCGCGCGGCTGAGCGTCCCCGGGATCCGAACTCGCCGCGCTCGCTGGCCGAGGAGATGGCGGAGTACGCGGCGCCCTCGGGCGGCACGGCGGTGGCTCGCCGCCGCACGGGCGAGCTGCCCAAGCGGACGGGCGGGGAGACGGCGATTGCGCGCACGCCCTCGCGTCCGGACATGGCGCGGGCCGAGTTCGAGGCACCGCCTCCCGAGCCTCCTCCGCAGCGCCGCAGCAGTGCGCGGCAGCTCCAGGTAGAGCAGGAGGAGGACGAGGACGAGCTGCCGTCGCGGACCCGGGCACGGGCTCGCACCGGCGCCCTGGCGGCGATCAATGCCCGCGCGCGGTACGACGAGGATCCGGATGCGGATCCCGAGCGGACCCGGCTGCCTCCGCCCTCGCGCGAGCCTGAGCCGTCGCCGGACGAGACCTTGCCGCCGCCTGCTCCGCCGCGGCGCCGCACGGGCCAGGTGAGCCGGGTTCAGCCGGCCGTTGATCCGCATGAGGCTCCAACGGCGCCTCGGCGACGGACCTCCAGCCGGGTGGAGCTGAGGCAGGCGCCTCCGCCACCGAAGCGGCCTGAGCCGGAGGAGGAGGACGAGGCTCCTTCGAGGCCGCAGGCGGCGGCGAAGGCGCCGCGCCGGTCGATCAACACGGCGGACCTGCTGAAGAAGATCGTCCTGCTGGTGGCCGCCGTGGCGATGGCCGGTGGGCTGGTGATGTTCTGGCCGAAGCTGATGAAGCGGCCCATCGACGGCATGGGCATCTTCGTGACGGTGGACACGAACCCGAAGGTGAACGTGCGGGTGCTGCACAGTGACAAGTGCGGCAGCCCTGAGCCGGTCACGGATCTGGGGATGACGCCGCTCAAGGGCGTGTCGGGTGCTCACATCCAGGACACGCTGGTGCTGGAGAACAAAGCCCAGGGCATCTACGCCGAGGAGAAGGACCTGCTGAGCTTCGGCGAGCCGGGCGAGACGAAGAGCATCAAGCGCGAGTTCCGGCTGGGCAACCTGCTGCTGAAGGTGACGCCGAAGAACGTGGGCGACCTGAGTATCTCGCGGGAAGGCCAGGACCTGGGCAAGACCATCAGCGGGGGCGCGAAGCTGGAGCTGATGGAGGGTACCCACAGGCTGGAGCTGCGCGGGGACCGGCTCAAGGAGCCCGTGGAGATTGAGGTCAACGTGAAGGCCCGCGACACGACGACCGAGATGATCGACGTGTCCAAGCACATGTAGCCGGGTTGCGCCTCAGGAGCGCGGCAGGCTCGGATTCAGTGGATCACCCACGGGTTGGGCTCCTCGCGGCTGCGCTCGTAGTAGCGGCCCGGGGGGAGCTTTCCGTAGAAGAGCAGGTCCATGACGCCGACGACGCTCTTGCCGTCGAAGAGGCCCAGCTCGCCGTCCTCCATCAGTTTGAGGCCTAGCTGCTTGTCGGTGAAGCGCACCGTCTCGCCCGGGGCGAGAGTCTTCGTTGGGACGTTTTTCTTCTTCGCCGTGCGCAGGTCGGTGGTGAGGACGAGCCCAGTGGTGGAGACGGGGCTGGTGTGGAGGTTGCGCAGCTCCACCCAGCCCTCCTTCGCGTTCACCGCTTGGATGACCAACTGAGGCTTCCGGGCGCGCCAACGGGCGATCTCGCTCCTGAGGAAGCCGGTGCGGTTGGCGCTGTACTGCTTGAGGTAGCGGGGCGAGTCGTCGAACAGCGCCTGCACCACATGAGGGGCGCCGCGCATGTGCGGAGCGAGCAGCGCATGCATGGCGTCGATGCGCGCAGACAGGACCGCCGGGTCCAGCAGCTCGGCGATGCCTTTCTCGTAGAGCGTCAGGAGCCGGTCCCGGAGCTGCGGGTGGTTGAAGATGCGGGTGTTGAGGTTGGAGAAGATGGGCTTCCAGCGCTTCGGCTCATCCTCCTCTCGCTTGAGCCACTCGGCCTCCACAAAGCCGTCGAAGAGGCTGAAGTTGAAGAGGGGATGATTGTAGTCCGCCTGCTTGCCCGGCTTCGCTTCGGGGAGGTACTTCGCGTCGGTGTTGTTGAAGTCCCATGGCCCGTAGGTCCACCGGTCCGTCACGGCGTCGTGAATCCAGTAGCTCTTCGCGTCCTCGACGGTGTTCATGGTGACGAGCGCCTCGGCCACCAGCACCCGCAGGTAGTGCTCGAGCTCCACGCGCTGCTCGAGCATCTCCTCCAGGTTCGGTTCCGGCGTGTAGTTGATGGCTTGGAGGAAGGAGACGAGATCGTCGTTGGGAAGCTCCGCGTTCGTTTCCTTCTCCCAGTCCCGCTGGTACTTGCTGTCGAAGGACGTCTTCATCTCACCGTTCTTGCCCCCGGTGCGGTAGATGTTGGCATCCAGGTCCTGGAAGCCCTGGTTACTCAGGAGCGACTTGTCGACGCGGTCAGTGTCCAGGTAGACGCCCTGGTACTCACCGTTGATGACGAGGCGCACGTAGGTGGCGCGCGAGACGGGCACGTTCATCGCCTCGAGCATGTCGTAGGCGAGCTTCTCGAGCATCATGGTCTGCTCGCGCCACTCGGAGAGCAGGTTGAGCTTCTTGCGCCCTTTGTATTGCTCGCCCGTGGGCAGATCGATGCGCCAGCTCTTCTTGGGCCAGCCGCGTGAGCTGTTGCCACGCAGCCGCATCTCCGCCGACACGCTCCGCCCGTCCGGGAGGGTGAGCACGATGGGCTGCGGTGGGGTGTCCCTTTCCTCGTAGAAGAGCTCCAGCACCGCTGGATCAATCTGCACCCGGAGCTCGTCCAGGCTCGTCTGGAGTGGCGGGTACTGGAAGGGCTGCGCCAACGCGTCCGCTCGCTGCGCCTCGCTCTCCAAGGGCGCCTGCTCCTCCTTCAAGTCGATGCGTGCACACCCCGCGAGCAGCATGCCCGCGGCAAGCGCAGCCGCGCCCCGTACGGTCCACATGCCCCTCGTTGCCATGCTCCCTCCTTGGCTCGTTGGCACAGCCCACGGTTCAAGGAAGGTATCGGCGGCATCCCCAAGAACCAGTACGCCCCGAGGGAGCACGAGGCTGTGCTCCCTCGCACACTGGCGCAGCGGGTGGCTTCTTCACGGCAGAAGAGCTGCCCGGGTTGGAGGCGAAGGGCTTCAGTGAATTTCCCACCGGCTCGGAGTCTGCCGGTTGCGCTCGTAATAGCGGCCCGAGGGGAGCTTTCCGAAGAAGAGCAGATCGATGATGCCGACGACGCTCTTGCCGTCGAAGAGGCCCAGCTCTCCGTCCTCCACCAGCTTGAGGTCCAGTTGCTTGGCGGTGAAGCGCACCGTCTCGCCCGGGGCGAGAGTCTTCGTTGGGACGTTTTTCTTCTTCGCGGTGCGCAGGTTGGTGGTGAGGACGAGCCCCTTGGTGGAGACGGAGCTGGTGTGGAGGTTGCGCAGCTCCACCCAGCCCTCCTTCGCGTTCACCGCCTGGATGACCAGTTGCTGCTTCCGGGCGCGCCAACGGGCGATCTCACTCCTGAGGAAGCCGGTGCGGTTGGCGCTGTACTCCTTGAGGTAGCGGGGCGAGTCGTCGAACAGCGCCTGCACCACATGAGGGGCGCCGCGCATGTGCGGAGCGAGCAGCGCGTGCATGGCGTCGATGCGCGCAGCGAGGACCGCCGGCGCCAGCAGCTCGGCGATGCCTTTCTCGTAGAGCGCCAGGAGCCGGTCCCGGAGCTGCGGGTGGTTGACGATGCGGGTGTTGAGGTTGGAGAAGATGGGCTTGAAGCGCCCCGGATCATCCTCCTCGCGGTCGAGCCACTCCTCCTCCACCCAGCCGTCGAAGAGGCTGAAGTTGAAGAGAGGGTGCTTGTACTTCGCCTGCTTGCCCGGCCTCGAGTCGGGGACGTACTTCGCGTCGGTGTTGTTGAAGTCCCACGGCCCGTAGGTCCACCGGTCCGTGACGGCGTCATGAATCCAGTAGCTCCTCGCGTCCTCGTTGGTGCCCATGGTGACGAGCGCCTCGGCCACCAGCACCCGCAGGTAGTGCTCGAGCTCGATGCGCTGCTCGAGCATCGCCTCCAGGTTCGGCTCCGGCGTGTGGTTGAGGGCCTTGAGGAAGGAGACAAGGTCGTCGTTGGGAAGGCTCTCGTTCGTCTCCTTCTCCCAGTCCCGCTGGTACTTCTTGTCGAAGGACGTCTTCATCTCACCGTTCTTGCCTCCAGCACGGTAGATGTTGGCATCCAGGTCCTGGAAGCCCCGGTTGCGCAGCAGCGACTTGTCCACGCGGTCGGTGTCCAGGTAGACGCCCTGGTACTCGCCATTGATGACGAGGCGCACGTAGGTCGCACGCGAGACGGGCACGTTCATCGCCTCGAGCATGTCGTAGGCGAGCTTCTCGAGCATCATGGTCTGCTCGCGCCACTCGGAGAGCAGGTTGAGCTTTTTGCGGCCTTTGTATTGCTCGCTCGAGCCCAGATCGATGCGCCAGCTCTTCTTGGGCCAGCCGCGTGAGCTGTTGCCACGCAGCCGCATCTCCGCCTGCACGCGCCGCCCGCCCGGGAAGGTGATGAAGATGGGCTGTGGTGGGGTGTCCTCGTCCTCGTAGAAGAGCTCCAGCAGCGCTGGATCAATCTCCACCCGGAGCTCGTCCAGGCCCGTCTGGAGTGGCGGGTACTGGAAGGGCTGCGCCAACGCGTCCGACCGCTGCGTCTCGTGCTCCTGCGCCGGCGGCTCTTCCTTCGAGTCGATGGGTCCACATCCCGCGATCACCATTCCCACGACAAGCGCAGCCGCGCCCCATATGAGGCTCACGTCTCTCGTTTTCATGTCCCCCCCTTTGCTCATCGGTACAGCCCAGAGAGCGTGCAAAGTAACGGGGGTATCCCGAAGCACCAGCGTGCCCGAGGGAGGAAGAGGCTGTGCCCCCGTGCACACTGAATCAGTGGGTTGTAGGAATCGCGCGTCAGTAGCGCGGCAGCTTGGGGTCTACGAGCCTCGAATACAGATCAATCCCACCGTGGAGCGACACCGCATCCAGGCCGTGGGAGATCAGGTACGCCGCGCCGTCCAGGCTGCGCACTCCGTGGTGGCAGTAGACGACCACGGGGCGGCCTCGGAGCGCCTCCAGCTCGTCGGCGCGCTCGTCCAGCTCCGGCAGCGGAATGAGCACCGAGTCCGGCAGCGCCACATAGGCGTGCTCGTAGGGGAAGCGCACGTCGAGCAGGGCAGGGCGCTTCTCGGGAGGACCTGAGAGCTGTTCGGCCAGCTCGGCGGGGAGGATCTCCGGGATGGGCATGGGCGAGCTCTCAGGCGGCGGTGTTGCAGAACTGCTCGTAGTCGATGAACTCCACCTTCGCGCCGTCCTTGCACACGGGGCACTGCGGATCCCGCCGCATCTTGAGTTCCAGAAACCGTGTGCCGAGCGCGTCGAACGTCACCAGCCGGCCCATGAGCGGCTCACCCTTGCCGAGGATGAGCTTGAGCGCCTCGTTGGCCTGCATCAGCCCGATGATGCCTGGGAGCACTCCCAGCACCCCAGCCTCCGCGCACGAGGGCGCCAGCTCCGGCGGCGGCGGAGCAGGGTAGAGGCAGCGGTAGCAGGGGCCCTGGCCGGGAACGAACGTCGTCACCTGGCCCTCGAAGCGGAAGATGGAGCCGTGGATGTTGGGCTTGCGCTGCATCACGCACGCATCGTTCAGCAGGTACCGGGTCGGGAAGTTGTCGCCCCCGTCCAGCACCATGTCGAAGCCCTCGAGGATGCGCTCCACGTTCTTTGACGTCAGCCGCTCCGCGAAGGGCACCACCTTCACGTCCGGGTTCAGTGCCTCGATGGTGGCCCGGGCGCTCTCCGTCTTCGGCTGCCCCTGGCGCTCCCGCGTGTGGATCACCTGGCGCTGCAGGTTGCTCAGGTCCACCACGTCCATGTCCACGATGCCCAGCGTCCCCACACCCGCTGCGGCCAGGTAGAGCGCCGCCGGCGAGCCCAGTCCGCCCGCTCCCAGCAGCAGCACCCGGGCCTTCAGCAGCTTCTCCTGCCCGGCCTCGCCCACCTCGGGGAGGATGAGGTGGCGGCGGTAGCGCTCCTTCTGCTCGGCGGTGAGCACGAAGGGCTTCTCCACGGGGTACGCCGAGTCGCTCCAGCGGTTGTATCCCCCCGCCATGGAGGCCACGCGCTCGTAGCCCATCTCGCGCAGCGTCCGGGCCGCCAGCGCGGATCGGGTGCCTCCCGCGCAGTAGAGGATCAGCTCCTCCTCGCGCCGGGCTTTGTCCTCGATGCGCAGTTCCAGGTAGCCCCGGGGAATGTGGGTGGCGCCGGGCAGGCGGCCAGCCGCGTGTTCGTCCGCCTCGCGCACGTCGATGAGCTTCACCGAAGCCCGAGCGTCCAGCAGGCGCTTGACCTCCTCGACGGAGACCTCGCGGATCTCCTGCTTCACACTCGACAGCAGGTCTCGGAAGGTGGTGGCCATGTGTGGGTGGGTATAACCCGGGATTCTCCACGCGGCCCCTTGCTGTGAAGGGGACTCTGATGGATTTTCAGAGAGTCGGCGTTATAAGGCCCGAGCAAGGAGACAGACGCATCATGGACACCACCACGACGACCCAGACGCCGGCCACCACGGCTCCGGCCACGCAGTCCAACCCGATGGCTCCGGTGCAGCTCACCCCAGCCGCCATCACCCAGGTGAAGGAGGTCATCAAGGCCCAGGGCTTCGAGGGCTACTTCTTCTCCATCCGCGTGGTGCCTGCCGGCTGCAGCGGCCTCGGCTATGACTTGAACCTCGTGAAGGAGGCCAAGCCGAACGATCACGTGTGGGAGCAGGATGGCGTCCGCATCACCACCGACGCCCTGAGCAGCAAGTACCTGCTGGGCACCTCCGTGGACTTCGTCTCGTCCGTCACGGGCGCGGGCTTCAAGTTCGAGAACCCGAACGCGAAGTCCTCCTGCGGCTGCGGCACCTCGTTCACGACCTGATTCGAGCGGTATGGGCTGTAGCAGTACTGCCTCTCTCCCCCGGGGCCCCTGGGGTTGAGAGAGGCAGGGTGTGCCAGGGCCGGGTCCCCTCGTGGCGGGCCCCCCTGGATGGGGTACTCCCTAAATCCTTGAAATGACTCGCTGAGGTGTTTCTCTCACCGCTTGGTGACTGGACTCATCAGCTGATGACTGAAGTCCCACGGGAAAAGGGCTTCAGGCTGATGACTGGAGTCCCGGGAAGCCCTCCCGGGAGGTGAACCGGAAGCCCTTCGAAACCGGCGGCTTCCGAGCGTTCCCCTCTGAAAAGGGCTCCGTCAGGTGGCGACTGTGGGAGGCCGGAGCCGTTGGCACACCTCCTGCTCTAGCTCATGCACGTCAACCACTCGCTCTCGCCTCCCCCGAGAGCATGACCCCTAAGGACGCTGCCATGACCACGATCTCCGCGAACTCCGCCTCCCGTACCCAGTTCATCAAGCCTGAGCTGACCCGTGCCCAGCCGCTGCAGACGGTGGCGGCGTCCCCGGCTGCGGCCAATCCCGGCGTGGCCGCCAAGGTGGCGGATGGCTTCAGCAAGGCGGGCTCTGCGGTGGCCAACGGCGCCTCGGCGGCGGGCTCTGCGGTGGCCACCGGCGCCACCAAGGTTGGCTCCGCGGTGGGAGACGGCTTCAGCAAGGCGGGCGGCGCGGTGAAGGGCTGGAACAGCGACTCGGCCAACCGCATTACTACCAACCACCAGAACGGTGGCACGGGCCTGGCGGGCCGTGGCCTGGCGAGCGCGGGCCTGGTGGGCGGAATTGCCAGCATCGGCTCCAACAGCAAGGGCCTGGTGGAGGCCATCAAGAGCGGTGACAGCCATGCCATCGCGCAGAGCGCGCTGGGACTGGGCCGCGGCATCCTGGGCGCCGCCAAGGGTGGGCTGGACGTGGCTGCCGCGTTCACCTCGGCCAAGGACTTCGGCAAGCTGGCCGAGGCGGCCAAGGGCGCGGTGGCGGGCAAGGGCGGCGCGTTCTCCGGCGCCATTGCCAACGCGGCGGCCGAGGCGGCGCACAAGGGCGGCCCGCTGCGTCACGCGGACGCGATGGCCTCGGTGCTCAAGGAGAAGGGCGGGGTGGGCGGGCTGATGGCCGGAGGGAAGATGGCGGTGGCGGACCTGCTGCGTCAGGGCGGCTTCGCCGGAGCGGCCGGGAAGATTGAGAAGGGCGTCATCCAGTCGGGCACGAAGGTGGTGGGCAACGCGATTGACGCGGCCCAGATCACCAAGGGCGCTGGGGCGGCCCTCAAGGGAATCGAGGCGGGAGCCAAGGGCGCGGGCACGGCGGCGAAGCTGGCCGGCCGCTTCGCGCCGGGCCTGAACATCGGCATCGCGGCGCTGGACGCGGGCATCGCCGCGCGCACCTGGGCCGACCCCAAGTCGAGCAC